>CAZTVH010000032.1:993-12984 GCA_964616965.1 uncultured Bacteroidaceae bacterium
AAAGAATTCGTTAATGTATTAATTTGTAAATTCGTGAGTCTTAGATGCACCAAGGACTAACACATTAACACGTTAACACATTCACACATTCAATATAGAGACGGGAAAAGAATTGACATTGAAAGATATTCAGGACTTGAGTCTGGAGATATTGCTGGATGTGCACGATTTCTGCATAAAGAATGGGATTAAGTACTCTTTGGCAGCGGGCACGCTGTTGGGCGCGGTGAGG
This sequence comes from uncultured Bacteroidaceae bacterium, assembly GCA_964616965.1. GTDB lineage: Bacteria > Bacteroidota > Bacteroidia > Bacteroidales > P3 > Colimorpha. The sequence continues at coordinate 1,226 of CAZTVH010000032.1, forward strand.
CACAAGGGGTTTATCCCGTGGGATGACGATTTGGACGTGTTTATGCTGCGGCCAGAATATGAGAAGTTTATTCATTCGTATAGGTCGGATAAGTTCAAATTGTTGTCGATGGAGACGGACCCAGACTATTTTCTGGCGTATGCCCATGTGGTGGATATGGACCGCACGGTGATAGAATATAACTATGCTCCCTTTTATCGTAAGAAGTGCGGGCTGAAGATTGATATCTTCCCATTGGACACGGTGTCGGACGATAGGGCGGAGTATGACGCGCAGTTTGACCATACGCTTGAATTCCAAAGGAACTATTACTATGCGCGGATGGCGTATTGGCGTTTTTCGTGTCGTAGGTCGTTGCGGTATAACTATCAGCTTTTGAAGAGGAAGATAAAGACCCGGAATGGGAGGACGGTGTTTAAATACTGCAGGCTGATAGATGCGAACACGAGGCTGCTGCCTTTTGGTTCGACCGAGCATGTGGCATTGATGTGCCTGCCTCTTGAGCAGTCGAGGCAGCTGTTCTGCCTAAAGGATTTTGACGAGACGGTGATGCTTGATTTCGAGGGGTACAAGTTCTGTGCTATGGCGGGCTACGACAATGTGCTGAGGTCGGCCTACGGCGACTATATGCAGCTGCCTCCCGAGGAGGACCGCCACGGGGTGCACGATATGAGGATTTGTTTCAAATAGTTTGTTTGTCGATGATTAAGGTTATCACATACGGTACATACGACTTGCTCCATCAGGGGCATATCAATCTGTTGAGAAGGGCCAAGGCGTTGGGCGACTATCTGATAGTGGGGGTGACATCGGACAGTTTCGACCGGGGCAGGGGGAAGCTGAATGTGCGGAACAATGTGTTGGAGCGTGTCGAGGCGGTGAAGGCGACGGGGTATGCCGACGAGGTGATTATTGAGGACTATATGGGGCAGAAGATTGACGACATACAGCGGTATGGCGTTGACGTGTTTGCCATCGGGTCGGATTGGACGGGGAAGTTTGACTATCTGAATGAGTTTTGCAAGGTGGTGTACCTGCCAAGGACCGAGGGGGTGTCGTCCACCCAGTTGCGCGCAGAGAGTCAGAGTGTCGTCAGGATAGGCGTAGTGGGGTCGGGGCGTATAGCGAGAAGGTTTGTGCCTGAGTCGGGCGTTGTGGACGGGGCACGGGTGGTGGCTGTGTATAATCCTGTGGAGCGTGAGGCTGCGGCCTTTGCCTCCGAGTTTGGAATCAGTCATTTTTCAGATTATGGGGCTTTCCTCAAAGAGGTGGACGCGGTGTATATAGCATCGCCGCACCTGTCGCATTATGAGTATGCAAAGTGTGCATTGCTGGCAGGGAGGCATGTGCTGTGCGAGGTGCCTATGGTGCTGAGTGGGCAGGAGGCACGTGAGCTATTCGAATTGGCAGAGAGGGAAAACCGAGTGTTGTTAGAAGCAAACAAGACGGCTTTCTGCCCTGCGTTCGGGCATGTCGTCACGCTGGTGAAGAGTGGGGTGGTGGGCGATGTGGTGGATGTGCGGGCATCGTTGTCGAAGATGGTGCCGGCTCCCACGAGGGAGTTGGATGCCGACCAAACGGGCGGTGCCATGAACGAGCATGCCTCGCTGACGTTGCTGCCGGTGGTGAAAATACTGGGCAGGGACTTCTGCGACATACGTTTCCATTCTAAGATGGAGAACAATGTGGATGTGTATACAAAGGCGGTGGTCAACTTTCCCCATGCCACGTCGAGCGTTACATTGGGTGTGGGGGTGAAGACGGAGGGCGACTTGGTGGTGTCGGGGACCAAGGGCTATGTGTATGTGCCGGCACCGTGGTGGCTGACAGACTATTTCGAAATCAGATACGAGGATAGCGTGAAGAACAAGAAGTATTTCTATAGTTACGACGGCGAGGGGCTGAGGTATGAGATACAGGAGTTTGTGTCGATGATAGTGAATGGGCGGCGCGGCTCGTATAAGATGAAGAGGGAGGAATGTATAGCGATAGCCGACATCATTGAGCAGTACAATAAGGGTTATAATTTGACGTTGTTATGATTAGAAGAATTCTTGTTGTGGGCGGTGCTGGCGGCATAGGGCTGTCCATAGCAGTGGAGCTGGCATCGCAGCCGGATGTGGAGAAGGTGTATGTGGTGGATAAGGCCGCGATGCCAGAAGAATATGCGCATGAGAAGATTGAGTCGCATCGGTTCGATTTGACTGAGGCCGACTATTCCTTTTTCGACCAGTTTGCGGACGTGAATGCCTTGATGATAACGGCGGGGTTTGGCAGGCTGGCTCTCTTCAAGGATGCGCCGGAGGGGTATATCGCTGATTCGTTTGCGGTGAATACCATCCCGGTGTTGCGGCTAGTGAAACGTTTTTATCCCAAGCTGGAGGGCGCGGAGGATTTCTATTGTGGCGTGATGGTGAGCATAGCAGGGTTTATGTCGTCGCCGTTCTTTGCGGTGTATGGCGCGTCGAAAGCAGCGTTGAGGATTTTCATCGAGAGTGTCAACGTGGAGCTGGAAAAAGCGGGGTCAGGCAATAGGATATTGAATGTGTCGCCGGGGAGTATCAAAGGGACGGGTTTCAACTCAGGCAAGACGGATTTGGGGCTGACGGCAGGCCTGGCAAGGGAGATTATATCCCATCTGGAGAAGAAGGATGACCTCTTCATCCCGCAGTATGAGGAGGTTTTCAAGGATGTGCTGCAACGCTACCATGACGATTTCCGCGCAGAGGGGAGGCATAGTTACGAATATAAGGTGAAGTCAGGGAGAGTGAATTGAAAGTTGAAAAAAGAATTCGTCAATGTGTTAATTCGTGAATTCGTGAGTCTTAGATGCACCAAGGACTAACACATTAACACATTCAATATAGTGTAAATCGATTAACGAATTAACACGTTTACGAATTAACGAATTCATTTATGATAAAAGTAGGTAAACCGATTATTGAGTCCTTTCCCGACAGGGTGGTGCTGAAATCGTGGATTGATGACGAGGGGGAGGGCGTGCATGAATGGTTGTGGTATGCCGTCGAGCCTGAATACGGTCGATACCTTTGCGACGAGGTGGCGGATGCCTTTGTGCTGCCTATGATACTGCCTGCAACCCGTTCGGGGCAGGACATTGTGGTGGAGGCACCCATGTCGGAGAGGTTGCTCTACAACCTGCAGAGCTCGGTGTTGTTTGCTGCCAGCCAGACCACGCCTTGGTTCGAACCGGTCAGAAAGCCTACAAGGCGTTGCCCTACCATTGTTTGCAACAGCCCGATTGTGGCCGATTATGAGGGCACGGGAGTGGGTACGGGATGTTCGATGGGTGTCGACTCGCTGACGGTGATACTCGAACACTTCTTGGAACCGACCTGCCCGCCAGGGTATAGGCTGACGCATCTGACCTTTTTTAATGTCGGGGCAATGGGTTCGGAGGCCAGCGAGGCGGTACGGCAGTCGTTTGAACGTGAAGGGGAAAAGGTACGGGCGTTTGCCAAAGGGATTGGCCTGCCCGTGGTGTTTGGGGATTCGAATGTGCATAAGTTCTACCCGGAACAGGATTTCAATTGGAGCCATACCTATAGGAATATGGGAATGGTGCTGGCCCTGCAGAAGTTGTTTGGCAAGTATCTTTACGCTTCGGGGTATGATTTGTTGAGTTTCGGCTTCGACCATCACGACAGTGCCCAATACGAGCCTTTCTTGCTGCCGCATCTCTCAACGGAGTGCACGGAGCTGATTGCAGCCGACATGACCATGAAACGTTCCGACAAGGTGGCACGAATTGCCCATAATAAAACGGTACAGGATAACCTGTATGTATGTCTCAGAGAGCAGTCGGTCAACGACGGGAGGCTTGACAGTGTACATATTGCGGACCGCGAATGGAAGAATTGTGGCTGTTGTATGAAGTGCAAGCGAACCATGCTTCAACTCGACATATTGGGAGTGTTGCCCCAGTATGCTGCCATTTTTAATATGTCGGAATGGGAGAAACAGAAAGAGACCTATATAGGTATGGTGCTGGCCTACCGCAAGGAGGATTATTGGTATCAGGACCTATATGACTCGATGGTGAAAAACAATTATCATATACGCTTGGGGACTCGCATTCGGGGGTTGCTGTACAAGCCTTACCGCCGTTTGCGTGGATTGAAATAAAAAAAGTTACTATGACAAGGATAGCGAAAATAAGGGCCATGTTGCTCACGAGGGCCTATTTGGTCAGGCGGATAGTGGCTCCGAAAAAGTTTGTAAGACTTGGCGAGTTGTGTCGCTACGCAGGCGTGGATGTCTCATCGTGCCCGCAGGAAGTGCGGAAACGGTTGGAGAGGGTGGTCAGCCAGGTGTCGATGGTGGATGCGGAGGTGACGGTATATCCCCCCCACAGCGTCTGTGCGGCTAGAACTATGGAAGAGGCCACCTTTGCCATGACCCATAGCCCTGTGGCACTGCTCACAGACAGGCAGATGGGCGACTACCCATGTTTGGTGGTACCCAATGTGTCAGAAACGTTTGCTCTGTTTTGCCGGTATTATAGGGAATTGAATCGGCACGCCCACGTCACAGCCGTCACGGGGAGCATAGGAAAGTCGACTACCAAAGGGATGGTTGCGGCGGTGTATGGGGCGTATGATAAGAAAACATATCATTCTCCCGCCAACGACAATGCCCCGTCGATGGTCGGCTATGCTGTGCAGCACATGCCACTGAAGTGTAGGCTCATGGTGCAGGAGGTGTTGGAAAACATGCCTAACGAAACGGGGTATATGTCGATGATGCTAAAGCCCCATTTGGCGGTTATCTCAACGATTGACAACTCCCACTTTGAGGCTTTTGGTAGCTCGGAGGGAATAATGAGGGAAATTTGCTCCATCGTCAAGGGTCTGCAGGCGGACGGATATGTGGTCTTGGACAAGGAGGATTATAGTAAGGTGTCTGCATTGTTGAGTGGGAATAAGGTGATAACTGTCTCGGACACGGATAAGGCGGCAGACTATTATGCCGAGAATATCCATGTCTCACAGGAAGGACTTTTGTTTGAAGTGGTTGACCGCAAGGCACAAGTCCGCCAGCAGGTAAGGCTAGTCAATATTTATGCCCGACACAATGTGTCCATTGCCTTGAGGGCATTTGCGGCTGGCCGGTGCGAGAATATCCCTTATACAGTCATAGCAGAGGGTCTGGCCAACTATAGGACCACAGGCTATCGGCAGAATGTGACATGGACTAGGGACGGGATATGCCTATATGCCGATTGCTATAATGCAATTGCAAGTTCGGTAAGGGCCGCCTTGGTTACGGCAGACGCTATTCCGATTAATGGCAGACGTATTGCAGTGTTGGGGGACATTGCCGAGTGTGGAAGTCTTTCCGACAAGGAACATGACGAGGTGGTGCGGAGCGTGAATGAGTCGGCGTTTGATGTCTTTATCCCGATTGGAGAACAAATCAACGCTGCCGTTTCGCGCTGCGACATGCGGGAAGGATTGCAGTGTGTGCCATGCGGTACGCGAGAGGATGTCGTGCGCGAGTTGAATAAGATGCTTCAACCAGGCGATTTGGTTCTTGTAAAGGCCAGCGCGTCGGGGAAGCTAGAAAAGGTCATTAAGGCGATGTGGCCTACTGAATACAAACAAATGATGGACCCCTATATCAAGCAGCTTCGCTATTGGGAATTCTATAGTGCGGTTCATTGAACCTAGGGGTGCATATGGATTTCAGATTGACAGACGTTCGGATCGTCTGAACATCCGCTTTCTTACCACAAATAACTCATTCATTTTTCCCCGATATGAAGATTGGTAAAAGAATTCTACTAGGTACGCAGTATATAAGAAGGTTCACGCATGCTGAAAAGTATGTTTCACTCAAAGTTCTGTGCAATTATTGCGGACTTGATACCAAGGATTTTCCCCCGGCAGTAAAGGACAAACTTGATACTATTGTTTGGCATGTATGTCGTCAAGGTATGATGATAACTCCGCCCAATAGTGTTTGGGTAGTCGCAGATAAAGAAGAAGCCGCCTCTGCCATGAGGCATAAGGCCATTGCGCTGATTGCAGACCAGCAATACCTTGATTATCCATGCATTGTTGTGTCCAATCCAATAGAGGTGTATGCGAAGATGTGCCAATATTATAGGATGCTCCACAAGCGAGTGTCGGTTACGGCTGTTGCAGGCAGCATCGGCAAGTCTACTACTAGTGGAATGATTGCGTCGGTTTACTCGTCTCATCGTCCAACGACCTATTCTATGGGCTTTGGTAACGACCCGTCAGAGGTGGGCTATTCCATTCAGCATATTCCGTCGCAAGCCGAAAAGATGGTGCAGGAGGTCTCTGAAAATATTCCTGGTGCGACACAATATCTTTCGATGATGTCAAACCCGTCGTTGGTTGTTATCACCGTAATAGATAAGTCGCATTTCGAATTGTTTGGCAGTGAGGAGAATGTGGTCAAAGAAGTGTGTGGTGTAGTAGACCATCTCCCTGCCCATGTTCCAGTCATTGTGCAAAAAGGGGAGTTCCGATGGATGGACTTACTGAAGGGACATCCCGTCGTAACGGTGTCAGTCGAAGATAACACGGCAGACTACTATGCAAAGGACATCACAGTGGATTCGTCAGGTATTTCATTCATTGTAGTGGACGCGAAGGCGGGTTCAAACCATAATGTCCACTTGACACATATCTATGCCAGACATAATGTATTAGCCGCCCTGCGGGCATTCGCCGCCGGGCGTTGTGAAGGGGTGCCGTACGATAAAATTGTTGAAGGCTTGGCAAATTATCGCACCACGGGTGTGCGCCAAAATGTTGTTTGGACGAATGACAACATCTGTATCTATGCCGACTGCTATAATGCGATAGCCTCATCAGTCAGGTCTGCGGTGGAAACGGCTGACATCATCAAAGTCGATGGGCGGCGCATCGCTGTCTTGGGGGATATTGAGGAATGTGGCAATGCCTCGGATGGGCAGCACGACGAATGTATGAACACTATCAATCAATCTGTTTTCGATGTCCTTATTACTGTGGGAGAGAAAATGAATGCTGCGTTGGCGCGGTCGAGTATGAAGGAGGGTTTGCAAGTATACCCCTGTAAGGATAGGAGTGAGGCAGAGAAACGGCTGAAAGAATGTGTCCGTTCAGGCGATTTGGTGCTATTGAAGTCGAGCCATTCGGGTGGTTTTGCTGAGATTATCCGGCATTTGTGGCCGTTGGCATACAAGGAGATGAACGCCTATAACAAGGACTATCGCCGCTGGAAGTTCTCGTCGGCAATGAGTTAGTACTCGGCCTATAGGGGTCTGCGCCTTGGTAAGTGACCGATTTGTCAATGGTCCCGAAGTATTAATAATGTAGAGTCTCTACTCGTGAAGATTGCTTTTTATCTTGGCTCGTTGAATAGGGGTGGGATGGAGATGCTGATGGCGGATATATTCGCCAATGGCGAGAACCTGCCTTTCGAGGCGGTATGCATCTACCGCAAGGAAGGGAATATGTCCGATACCTTCCATAGCACCCCGGTGCCGATGCTCCATCTACCCAATAAGCACAATTGGCTGCTGCATGGTTTGCGGCTGAGGAGGCTGGTGCTGAAGCAGAATGTCGACATTCTCCATGCACAGACAGTCTTCTGCGCTGCCATTGCCATTATCTTCCTTGCCTTCACTCGTGTCACAGTGGTGACAACACTACATGGTGTGGGTTTTGGCACTGCCAAACCCTACTACAAGCGTTTGGTCTACCGCCATAGTGTCCGTCTGGTGTGTGTGAGCGAATGGGAACGGGATGATTATCTGAGTAAAGACAGTTATGGCTCGAAAGACCGTTTTGTGGTGGTCCATAATGGCATTAATTTTAGCAAGTTTGCCTATGCCCGCCCGCCTGTTGCCGAAGGCCATAGGGTAAAGCTCTGCATGGTAGGCAACTTTGTGCCCGAAAAGAACCATTACTATATCTGTCGCTTCTTGAAGGAGTTGTACTCGAAGGGCGTTTTGTTCGACTTCTATTTTATCGGGCGGAAGATACCTGCACTTGAACAATATTACAACAAATGTGTCAAATATTGTGAGAAGAATGGTCTGGGCGGTTGCGTCCATTTCATGGGAGGCCGCGACGATGTGCCTGAATTGTTAAGAGACATGGATGCCTTTGTCTACAGTTCGTGGAGTGAAACGTTTGGCATCGCCCCTGTCGAGGATATGGCTATGGGGCTGCCAACCTTCGTGAACGACTTGGGCGTGTTTGTGGAAATATCTCGAAATGGCGAATTGGCAGTGTTGTACAAGTCGGGCAATATACAGGATTTGTGTGCCAAGTTCACTGATTTCATGCATAATCGCCAGCTCTATTACGACTGTGCGATGGCGAATGCATCAAAAATACGTAATCTTTATTCTATAGCAGCGCACATCAACAGCCTGCATTCATTATATTTACAAATCTTATCGAAACAATGAGTGGCATTTATGGTAGTCTGAGGCATTATTCGCCTGATTTAGTAGCACTGAAAACGAAACAACTGGAATATCGGGGCACGGTTCAGATTCTCAATACTGCATCCAACGACATCACGGTAGTACTGGATGGGGCTGTGTACAACCAGAATGGGGCTGAAGACCTTGTGGAGCAGTACAAGCAGCATGGCGTTGATTGCCTGAAGTATCTGAATGGCGACTTTGCCTTTGTGCTCTACGACCCCGTGGCCCAACGTCTGTTTGGTGCTGTCGACCGTGTGGGGGCAAAGCCGTTGTACTATTCGTTGCAGGGCGGTTTCGAATTCTCTTCCCACCTACTCCCCCTCTGTATCGGAAACAGCTACTCGGTGGACACCTATGCCCGCCAATGCTATTTCGCCATGCAGTACGTCCCTGCGCCCTATTCGATGGTCAGCGAGGTGTAGAAGCTGGGCGCGGCTGAGTATTTTGTCTACAACATCGTCGACGGAACCCTGCAGATAAGCAGCTATTGGGACCTCTACGACAACACTTCGCACCATCGTCCGCCCACAAGTTTCGATGAGGCGGTGTCGGTGTCCGAGTCTTTGTTGGCCGATGCAGTGAAGATGCGCGTCCCCTCCGACCAAGACGTTGCCGTATTTCTCTCCGGCGGTATCGACTCCTCCTTAATGGCGAAAATGGTTCGCTCCTACAGTTCACGAATTCAGACCTATTCCGTGTCATTTCAAGAAGACGCTTGGGACGAGAGCCGCTATTCCTCGAAAGTGGCCGAACTCTTAGGCCTGAAGTACAACAAACTGGTCTTCACATGGCAGGATGCACTCAAGATTGTCCAAGGCCTGCAACACTATTATGACGAGCCCATTGCCGATGCCTCGGCTCTTCCTTCATCATTCCTATGCGAGCAAGTGAGTCAGCACACCTCCACTGCCATCTGCGGTGACGGAGGCGACGAAGTGTTTTTCGGCTATCCGCGTTATCTGCGTTATGCGAAACGCAAGCGTATCTATGCAATCCCGCAGCCTCTGCGTATGCTAGGTGCTGCAATAGCCGACCGTCGAGGGAAGAAACGCGAAGCACTCTCGCTACGCATGGACGATGTGCAAACCCTCTACCTCAATAGGCGGCAATACTATCCCGCCGAAAAGTTCGATGCCCAACAAATCCAACAGTCTATTGCCCAGCGGAAATATCTCTATGGCAACAAAGAAGTGGCACGAGCATTCAACGATTTCGACATTAAGTCCATCCTACCATACGAACTATGTGTCAAGATGGACCGTGCCTCGGCACGGGCACGCCTCAGCACCCGCTCCCCGTTGCTCGACTACCGTGTGCTAGAATACTCGCGTCAGGTACCCTCCCAATTCCTGTACAAAAGCGAATTGGGGCAAAAGGGCATTCTGCGGCAGATGCTATATCAGGAATTGCCCACCGAACTGTTCGAGCGCAACAAACGCGGTTTCGGCGTGCCTATAAACCAATGGTTTCGGAAGGGCCTGAAAGACTATATCGTTGACACCATTACGTCGGAGACAGTCAAGTTGATACCCGAGTACGACGGGGACGGGCTTATCCAAATGCGCGATGCCCATATCGGTGCCACTGCCGACTATGCTGCCTTGCTTTGGATGGTGGTCAACTACATCGAGTGGCACCGCCTGTTCACAGCCTTGCCACGTTAACCCCAATGCGCGGTCTTAGAGCCCTCCTCCTATGTCTATATTATGACAAATCTGCAACCGTAAGTATTACAAATCCATTTCCGTATATGAAATAACAGTTGCTACTTGGTAGTAGCTTCTTGATGCCAAACATCCATTAGCGTAATTTTCTTTTTCTATTGTGAAAAAAGAAAATTACGCTTTTTTCTTATTTATTCAAAAAAAAGTCTTATCTTTGTAATCGAGTTTTAGGGGTGTTTTTCCCCTATGGTTCATGTGTAACGCGCTGATAGGTGGTTAATTACCGCACTTTCGGCACTATTTGTATTGACTTTAGATTGGCACATATTGCCCCCAACAACCCCCGTTATTTGTTACAACATAGTTCCCTCCGTTTTCCGTTTCATCTCCGCTCTATCTCCACTCGTTATCCGCTATAAGATCGGAAAACGAGTTTAAATCGATAGAAATCGCTAAGGAGATGCTTGGGAGGCAGTACTGCGGCTCCAGTTTGGTAGTTGACAAAGTTTGCAGCGACTCGAGGAAGCAGAAGATTAGTAACCATAATCGAATGATTTGCAGTATGAGGTCTCTGCTACTCAGCGTCTTGAAGGCATGAGACAATATGGTGGTTTGGCAAAATGGAGTCTACGTTAGTAGTATACGGTGTAAAAATACGGTAATTAAGAAGATGAAAAGAAAGTTCTCTAGCATACTAGTCGTATTCTTTGCTGCAATGTTGCTGTTGCTGCAATCTTGTTCTACGGCTCGCGAGATGGCATATATCACTGATGCCGAACGCGACAGTGCGCAACGGATTATTGCCACCTATGCCAACAGTATCCATCCTGGTGACCAACTCTACATCTATGTCTACAGTGAAACTCCAGAGAGCGTGGTTCCATTCAATCAAGAAACACACAAGGTGGCTGTTGAGGCAAACCATCTCAATGCGGTGGGTGGTAGGAATGCTGGAAATGTAATGGCTGGAACCTATCGACCTGGTACAGAATGGATAGTGCCGGGCTACTTGGTGGATGACCAAGGAATGATAGATTTTCCAGTGCTGGGTAAGATTCATGCGTCTGGAATGCCTTACGACTCGTTGCAGGCAGTCATCCGGCAAAAGTTGATAACAGGAGGGTACCTCTATGACCCGGTTGTAACGGTCAGCTCCATGAATTTCAGGGTGTCAGTAGTTGGCGAGGTGGCCCATCCGAAAGAACTACATGTACAAGGGGACAGGCTGACACTCTTGGAGGCGTTGGCAATGTGTGGCGATTTGACAGTGTATGGCCAGCGAGAGAATGTGGTAGTGCTTCGTGAGAAAAACGGCGAAGCCATCCCCATCGTAGTCGACCTGACCAAGAAAACCCTCTTCGACTCCGAAGTCTACTACCTCCAACACAACGACATCGTCTACATAGAGCCCAACAAAAAGAGGAAAAAAGTAGCAACAGCAGATCCAAATCTGCCTCAATATATAAGTTCATATGTACGTTTAGTTTCAGCTATAACCAGATTGGCTTATACCAGTTATAGTAGATTTGTGATTGCTAACTGAGGATTGTTTGATTAAAGACTATGGTATAATTTTAGTCAGCGTAAGAATAGTAATGGTTACATTTGACATAGATAGATTT
>CAZTVH010000033.1:0-2951 GCA_964616965.1 uncultured Bacteroidaceae bacterium
CCCGTTGTCCGCTCCCCGAAGCGGAGATGGAACGGACCTCGAACCTAGATGGTGCGAAGAACAGAGAGGGCTACCTCGTAGTCACGAAGGTCGCTACCAGCCATACTAGGGAACGCCGGTATGGTCAGCCATTCAGATTCTTAGCCCGAAAAACAGAATATCAGCTTCCCGTCAGAGGCAATATCCGAGACGTTTCTTACCAAAAGAGATAAATAAGAGCTGCCACAATAAATAGCGGCAACCTGCGTTACTAAGATGTGAATAATATGACATGCTATGAAAGACATTCTACCCGTCAATGGGACTTTTGAGATGATGCAGCTGCCCTACGCCGCCGATGCGTTGGGCGTAATCAGCAGCGACACGCTGGGCTTCCACCACGGCAAGCACCTGAAGGCGTATGTGGACAACCTTAACAAGCTGTTGCCCGGCAGCGGGCTGGAAGGCAAGCCTATCAGCGAGGTGGTGCGCCAGGCTGAAGGAGGGCTGTACAACAACGCAGGGCAGGTGCTGAACCATGTGATGTATTTCGAGCAGTTCGGGGCTGCCAACCACGAGCCCGCAGGCCGGCTGCTGGAGATGATAGAGCGCGACTTCGGCTCGTTCGAAGCGTTCAAGAAAGAGTTTGAGCAGAAAGGCACGACGCTGTTCGGATCGGGCTGGGTGTGGCTGTCGTTAGCAACCGCCACCCCTTCGGGACACCCCTCTAAAGAAGAAGTCGGCACCGCCCATCTGGTGATTACGCAGGAGACCAACGCCGGCAACCCCCTCCGCAGTGGTCTGACCCCTTTGCTCACCTTCGACGTGTGGGAACACGCCTACTACCTCGACTACCAAAACCGCCGGGCCGACTACCTCGCCGCCCTCTGGCAGATAGTGGACTGGCAGGTGGTGGAATCGAGATTGTAAGGTACAGGTGCCCAATAGGGCAAGCGGACTATGCCGCCTCCCTCGAGGATTATTTCTCGGGGAAGGTGATTGTTTGATGCCATTGAAATGAGGTATAGGACTATTCCCCTTTTGTAATTTCATTATAGAGAGCAACACCCTTGACAGTGAGCAGGTATTTCTGCCGTGGGTGGTTGGGACGGTCGGGGTATTTCCGTCGCACGAACTTCTCCTTCAATGCAGGTTCGAGATGGTAGTCGATGAAGTTTTGCCGATGCTTAAGCCCTTTGGCCTCCATCATCTGCTTAATGCCCAATTCCTCGAACCCAATCACCCGTACAAGTTCAACAACAGCCATATTGCTTGTATAAAATTTACTATTTGGATTTAAGTTATTTATAACCGAACTTGTACGGGTACTTACACGGGTACTTACACGGGTACTTGCACGGGTACTTGTACGGGTACTTGTGCGGGTACCTGTACGGACACATGTAGAATAAGCAAGGTTCGGTTGCTCGCTCCATTCTTGGGTCGGGTGGATATGCAGATAGCGGTTGCGAAGGTCCCATTGTTCACCCAATAGCAGGTTTCGGAAGAATCGTTCCAGATACACAGGTGTGTATTCAATACCTTTCGTCACATTACGGTAGTTGGCGCGAACCAATGCGTTGCGGAAATACCACGAGTGGTTTGCAAACAGGTCGTTATCCACGACAAAGCCCAGCGAACGCAGATATTGAATGGTAAAAACGGCAGTGGTGCGGGTGTTGCCCTCGCAGAAAGCATGAATCTGCCACAGCCCAGAGACAAATTGCGTCAAATGGGCTATCAGTTCGTCAGAATTTCTCCCTTTAGAAGAGTATGCACGTTCCTGTTCAAGGTCATAGTCTATTGCGCGGTGCAGGTCTTCCCAGTTCATGTAAAGCACCGTGTCGCCTTCCAACACCCATTCCTTTTTAATGATGTCGTAGGTGCGGAACTCGCCGGCATGTTTCAGCACGCCTTCAAACACGCGTCGATGCACAGATTGGTAGCCACGAGTGGAGAAGTTGAACGTAGGGCTAGACAATACTTTAACAATGTTTGATGACACACGGTCAGCTTCCTCCTTGTCCTCATCGTGGGCCTCATGGGTATTCTTTGTAATGTAGTACTGATGTACGAGCTTTTGTACATCATCAATGGTAATATCCCCTTCGATGTGTCGACGTGCGGTGTCTTGCAGATAGTCCGAAACCATCAAGCCATCAACCGCTTGAAGCCCGATAGCCATCTGCCAATAGTCTGCTTTTTCCCTCTGGGCAGGCTCACCTTGGCGTATATACTCATCAAAATCTAAAAAATTCATTCTTCATTTATAAGAATCAGCCGGGGGACTAGTTGATGTTTCTGACAGTGACGCGGCGCAGTTCGAAGTCGCGGCCAAGGTATTTCTCGCGCACGTCGGGGTCGGCGGCCATTTCTTCGGGCGTGCCGTGGTGGAGTACGCGGCCTTCGTAGAGGAGATAGGCGCGGTCGGTGATGCTGAGAGTTTCGTGGACGTTGTGGTCGGTGATGAGGATGCCGATGTTGCGGTCCTTGAGGTGGGCGACAATATCCTGTATGTCTTGCACGGCGATAGGGTCGACGCCGGCGAAGGGTTCGTCGAGGAGGAGGAACTTGGGGTCGTTGGCAAGGGCGCGGGCAATCTCGGTGCGGCGGCGTTCGCCACCGGAGAGCTGGATGCCTTTGTTGGTGCGGATGTGTGCGAGTCCAAATTCGGAGATAAGCGATTCGAGTTTGGCGTTGCGCTGGTCTTTGTCGAGGTCGCTGCGGAATTCGAGGATAGACATGATGTTGTCCTCGACGGTCATTTGGCGAAACACAGAGGCTTCCTGAGCCAGATAGCCCACGCCGAGCTGGGCGCGACGGTACATGGGGAGGGAGGTGAGCTCGGTGTCGTCGAGGTAGACGCGGCCGGAGAAGGGTTTGATGATGCCTACAATCATGTAGAAGGTGGTGGTCTTGCCCGCCCCATTGGGGCCGAGGAGGCCTACGATTTCGCCTTGGCGCACTTCGAC
>CAZTVH010000033.1:3051-12698 GCA_964616965.1 uncultured Bacteroidaceae bacterium
ACGAGTTGGCACATTCGTCAGATGATTCCTTCGCGGAGGATGTCGTGGAGGTGCAGGACACCGAGGTAGCGGTTGTCGTGGTCGACGACGATGAGCTGGGTGATGCTGTGGGTGCGCATGAGGTGGAGGGCGTTGACAGCGTATTCGGTGTCGGCGATGCACTTTGGGTTGCGGCTCATAATGTCGGCTGCGCGGAGGTGGTCGAACGACAAGTTGGCCTTAATCATGCGGCGGAGGTCGCCGTCGGTGACGATGCCCAGTATCGTGTCGTCGGGGCTGGCGACGACGGTGCAGCCGAGGCGGCGCGAGGTCATTTCGAGGATGGTGTCGCGGATGGAGGTGTCGGGGGCTACAAGGGGACGTTCGTTTTGCTTGTAGAGGTCGCTGACGCGCATATAGAGTTGTTTGCCGAGAGCGCCGCCGGGGTGGAAGCGTGCGAAATCGCGGGCGGTGAAGTTGCGGCATTCGATGAGTGCGACGGCGAGAGCGTCGCCCATGACCAGTTGGGCGGTGGTGCTGGAGGTGGGGGCGAGGTTGTTGGGGCAGGCCTCATGCTCGACGGTGGTGTCGAGAACGATGTTGGCTTGCTGGGCAAGGAATGAGTCGGTGTTGCCGACGATGGCGATGAGGGGGTTGCCGAAGTTTTTTACGAGCGGGATGAGGACCTTGATTTCTGGAGTATTGCCACTTTTGGAGAGGCAGATGACCACGTCGCCGGGCTGTATCATGCCGAGGTCGCCGTGGATGGCATCGGCGGCGTGCATGAAGAGGGCGGGGGTGCCGGTGCTGTTGAAGGTGGAGACGATTTTGGAGGCGATGTTGGCACTTTTGCCAATACCGGTAATTATGACCCTTCCAGAGGCCGAAAAAATGGTTTCTACGGCATCGGAAAAGCTATTATTGATGCGTTTTGCGAGGCTTTCTATTGCTTTTTTTTCATCTGCAATAACTTGTTTTGCAATGTCTTGAATATCTGTAGAGGACTTTTGTGACACTTTTTTTCTGTTATTTGAAGTTTATTTACTAACTTTGGACTGCAAAATTACATGTTTTTTTTGGATTATGATGGATTTGCACGCAAAGTTGAAAGAAATATTTGGGTTCGACCATTTCAAAGGCGACCAAGAGGCTATCATTCAGAGCATATTGGATGGGAAGGATACGTTTGTGATTATGCCTACGGGTGGTGGCAAATCGCTCTGTTATCAGTTGCCTGCCATGCTCTGCAAGGGTACCGCAATAGTGGTTTCGCCCTTGATAGCGCTGATGAAAAACCAGGTGGACGCGGTGCGCTATACGTCGGGTCAGGACTTTGTGGCGCATTTCTTGAATTCGTCGCTCTCGAAGGCGCAGGCCAAGGAGGTGAAGGACGACCTGCTGCAGGGCGGCACCAAGCTGCTGTATGTGGCCCCGGAAACGTTGAGCAAGGAGGACACGGTGGAGTTTCTGCGGCAGTTGGAGATATCGTTTTTTGCCATCGATGAGGCGCATTGTATCTCGGAATGGGGGCATGACTTCCGCCCCGAATACCGCCGTCTGCGCGAAGCCATCGACCAAATTAATATCAAGGCCCCTATACTCACCCTCACCGCTTCGGCCACCCCCAAGGTGCAGCAAGACATTATCAAAAACCTGCGCATGGAGGAGGCAAAGCTGTTTGTGTCGTCGTTCAACCGCCCGAACCTCTATTATGAGGTGCGTCCCAAGCCGAGCGAGCCGATAGAGCTGCACAAGGAGATTATCAAGTTTATCCGTGACAACGAGGGCAAAAGCGGCATTATCTACTGTCTGACCCGCAAGCGGGTGGAGGACTTGGCGGAGTTGTTGGTGCTAAACGGCATCAAGGCGTTGCCCTACCATGCCGGGCTGGACCACAAGGTGAGGGCAGAGAATCAGGACAAGTTTCTGATGGAAGAGGTGGATGTGATTGTGGCGACGATTGCCTTTGGCATGGGTATAGACAAGCCGGACGTGCGTTTTGTAATCCACCACGACATACCGAAGAGTCTGGAGGGCTACTATCAGGAGACAGGCCGTGCGGGCCGCGACGGCGGCGAGGGCAAGTGCATCGCCTTCTATTCGGAACATGATGTGGAAAGGCTGTATAAGTTTTTTACCGACAAGAATATCACCGAGCAGGAACTGGCCAACCAGTTGGTGCAGGAGGTGGTGAGCTATGCCGAGTCGTCGGTGTGCCGGAGGCTGAATCTGCTGCGCTATTTTGGCGAGGACTATAAGCAGGAGAATTGCGGATGCTGCGACAACTGCCTGCACCCCAAGCCCCGTGTGCCTGCTAAAGAGGAGATGCAGTATGCTTTGGAGACGGTGCTGGCCACAAAACAGGCATTCAAGACGCAGGACATCGTGGATGTGATGCTGGGTAAGAAGAACAGCCATACGAAGGTGTACCGGCAGGACGAGCTGGAGCAGTGGGGCCAGGGAACGGACCACGACGCGCTGTTTTGGAAGGCGGTGTTGCGACAGGCCGTGTTCGAGAGACTGTTGGTGAAGGAGATTGAGATGTTTGGTGTGCTGAAGCTGACACCTGCCGGACATAAGTTTATAAAGAAGCCATACGATATCATGGTGGCCTGCGACCATGACTATAGCGGTAGTGGCAGTAGCAGTGATGACGACGACATTGAGGCGCAGGGCGGCGGTGGCGCGGCGGCTGGCGACGAGGCGTTGTACAGCCAGCTGAAGAGCCTGCTACGCTCAATAGCCCAGCGCGAGAAGTTGCCCCTGCACGTCATATTTGAGGACCGTTCGGTGAAGGATATGACCATCCAGTACCCCTGTACGGTGGAGGAACTGAGCCGTTGCACAGGCGTGGGCATTGCCAAGGCACAGAAGTATGGCACCCCCTTCGTGGAGTTGATTAAGTCCTATGTGGAAGAGAACGAGATTGAGCGTCCGCAGGACATTGTGGTGCACAGCGCGGCTCGGCGTTCGGAACATAAGATATATATCATACAGGCAATAGACAGACGCAAGTCGTTGGAGGATATTGCAAAGGGGAAGGGCATGACCCTTGACGAGTTGATGACAGAGATGGAACGCATCATCTCCTCTGGCACCAAGCTGAATATCGACTATTATATTGACGAGAATATAGAGGCAGAGCATCAGGAGGTGCTGATGGACTATTGGCGTGAGTCGGAGAGCGGCGACCTGCAAGAGGCCTACGAAGAGTTTGAGGACGACGAGGACTACACCGAAGAGGAAATACGGCTGATGCGCATCAAGTTCCTCTCAGACTATGGGCATTAGGCGGGAATGCGCCTATGAGGGCCAGAAGGTTAGGGGGATGGAGAACCATTCTAACCCCCTACACCCTTAAAGCCTTAAAATATTCACACGTTAACACATTAAGTATATGGTAACAATAGGATTGAAGGGACATTTGGAGCAGATGGTCACCGATGAGGTGACAGCCGACCGTATCGGTAGTGGGCTGGTGAAGGTGTTTGCCACTCCGATGATGATAGCATTGATTGAGCAAACCTGCAATGAGAGTGTGGTGCCTTTCCTTGATGAGGGGCAGGGCACGGTGGGCACGCATGTCGACGTGTCGCATTGTGCCGCCACGCCTGTCGGGATGAAGGTATGGTGCGACAGCGAACTAGTGGAGGTGGACCGTCGTCGGTTGGTGTTTGCCGTGAAGGCATACGACGAGTGCGGCCTGATTGGCGAAGGGAGGCACGAAAGGTTCATTATCGACAGTGCCAAGTTCCAGGCAAAGATTGATGCCAAAGCGAAATAAACCGCATGATGGACAAAGGGTCGTTCAAATCATCGCTTACCCGATATCTGGCTATAGCGGGAGTGTATGTGGTATGCCTTGTTGCGCTGAAGGTGGTGGAGTTTTTCGCGTTGGAGGGGAGTGCGCTAGGCAGTGGGAAGATACTTGTCAATGCCGTAGTGGTCAATCTAATAGTGGCATCGTGGACAGTGCTTGGCATCGGGGTGCTGTACTGGCTGATACAACTGCTGTCGCAAAGGGCTGCCCGTGTGGTGGCTGCAGTGCTGTATGCGCTACTACTACTATCTGAGGTGGGGCTGACCCTGTATGTGTCCCACAATGGCTATCTATTGGGTTGCGAGCTGGTGGCACGTCCTGTGGGAGAGACGTTGATGGCAATAAAAGGGGCTATGGGCATTGTGAAACCTATAGTGCTGATACTACTATTGGTAGGGGGGCTCACAGTTGTTGGGCTTTGGCGTGCCAAGCATCCCACGCGTGGCGTATGGGTGGTGGCGGTTGTGGCGGGGGTGATGATGCTGCTCTCGCTCATCTTTAAGATGTCGCATCTGATAGAGGAGGGGTACGACCACTATATCCTGAACAAGACCCACTATCTGATAGCCGACTGCCGTGAATATTACCATAGGTTGCGGCTCAACCCAAGGGAGGGTGACCCACTGGCTGAATACAATTCAACCTATGTCCATGACCTCCTGTCCACTCATCCCGAATGGGGCACACCCCTTGACCCTCACTATCCCTTGGAACGAACTACACCTGTCGACACATTCCTTTCCCCTTATTTTGATGGTGGAGAGGCAGGCAAGGCCGCTCCGAATATCGTTATCATTTTGGTGGAATCATTAGGGGCAGAAATAATGGGAACGGGGGCGATGCCCTTTGTCGACTCGTTAGCTGCCACAGGGCTGTATTGGCGCAATTGTCTCTCCGCCACCACACGAAGCTATGGTGCCATCCCCGCCATCACTGGCTCAGTGGGTGGGCCCAAGTGCTTTCAGTTTGGCTCGATGCCCAACCACAACAGCCTCTTTTCACTGCTGAAAGGTGCAGGGTACAACACGCGAGCCTATTATGCTGGTGACTTCAACTTCGACTGCATTTATGAATATCTAACCGCCCAAAGCATCGATTACCTTTCGCCGATGTATGAGGAGTTTGTCGCAGCACCTACGGACAAATCGGTTAACAACTGGGGCTATGCCGACGACACGCTTTTCGCCCGTACGTTAAGGGATTTGGAGCAGCATTCGCAACGGAAGCCTTGTGCCCCCCATATCTCGCTTGTCACCACCCTGACTATGCACGAAGACCTGAAACTGACTGACAAGGGACGGCAAAAAGAATACGAGCGACGTGCCGGTCGGCTGTCCAAGACTCAGGCAGGCTACTCTCTGGCAGCTCTTTTCCCCTCATGCCTGTTCACAGACGACTGTCTGCGTGACTTCATTCACAGCTATAGCCATCAGCCCGGATACGAAAACACCCTTTTCGTCGTCACAGGCGACCACGCCACCGGCCGTCAAAAAGGCGACAAACTCTCCCTCCACCATGTGCCCCTCATCCTATGGTCGCCACTCATTAGGCAGCCAGCCACCTTCACACACATAGTCACCCACAACGATGTGGCTCCCGCACTCTACAACCTCCTCGCTACGAAATACCACCTGCCCACACATCCCACAGTTCACTGGCTTGGCGACGGCCTTGGCCCTACACCAAAGACTCTCCTTGTTGTCAACTACCATCATGCAATACATGATGTCGTCTACCACAATTACTATTATCAGTCTGCCAGCCGGTTTGGCCCTGAGAGGCTCTATTCCTTCGACAACGACCTATTGCTACACCCCTGCTCAGATACCGCCATACTCGACACCTGTAGGCATCAGCTGCAGCTGATGCGCTACCTCTATTCCTACACCTACCTGACAAACCACCTCACCGCACACCCCATCACCAAACGACCATTATTCATAACCTCAGATATTTTCATTGCGCCCGATGTCGTATATGTCGGCCCCGACGCATCCTCTCCGCAGCCCTGCTATCGATACACCATACTTCCCACCAAACGTTTCATAAGCAAACCTGGGTACCGATATGTGAGCATTACGCTTGATGCCGACGCCACCGTGCCGGAAGAACTGTTGCCTGAGCAGTACCCCGACCTTTTCATCTACTGCGTGGGCGACAGCAAGCAACACTATGGAGAGCCCCTATACAAACTATTCAGCGAAGAAACACATGTGAGTGTCACCAAGGAGTTTCCTCTAGGTGAAAAGGGTGTCAACGAGCTCAGAATAGATCTACAAGCACCCTGGTCAAAAGACAATTGGTTGGCAGGATGCCGTATCGCCCTGTCAAACATCCAAATAACCATGAAATATGGCCTGTAGACGAACCCTATACACCTTAGCAGCCCTCGTTGTCACCATTATGACGACAGGTAGTTGTTCCCGACCCGCCGACTCCTATCGACCCGTCGCCCAATACCCCAATTCCAAAATATGGGCTCATGGGGCGTCGGGCGTTACGTTGGGTCGAGAAGCAGAGTCTCGGTTTGAAGGGATGGAAGTAGACCTCAACTACTCCGAATACCAAGACCTACTGTTTATGGGGCACGAGCTGTCCGACACTATCATAGGACTCACCTTCGATACATGGCTCGACTCGCTCAACCACCCCGACAGCAACTACTATTGGCTCGATATGAAAAATCTCACACAAGCCAATGCTCCACTAATAAGTCACCGAATATGTCTTGCTGCCCGCCGTCATCATATCATGCAGCGTGTCATGGTTGAAAGTCAAGACCCTTTGGCCCTGCAAACTGTCAAGGATTCAGGACTAAGGGTTATCTTTTGGGTTGAAAACAATTGGTGGACAGGACGGTCTGATAAAGACTGGGCCGAAACCCTACGCCAGCAAATCAACACACTGCACCCCGATGCCCTTAGTGGCGACTATCACATGTTTCCACTCTTGCCCAACACCTTTCCTAACGAAAATATCCACATCTGGGACACTCCTCGCGAATATAACGATACCAATGTGGCACATACCCGCCTCATTGCACGGCATCCCTCTGTGAGGGTAGTGCTGGTGGACTATCCCGAACCATTCGAAATCAAGTAATATGTATAGATTTTTATTGCCTCCTCTGCTTCTATTACTGCTGACTAGCTGTGCAGTGGACCCGCCCACACCCTATGGTCCCTGTCCCTCCGACGCGCAACTGCGCTGGCAGCGGATGGAGATGAACATGTTCTGCCACTTCGGCCCCAACACCTTTTCGGGGTTGGAATGGGGCGAAGGCACCGAAACGGAAGACATGTTCAATCCCACTGCCCTTGATTGCGACCAGTGGGCTGCGGTAGCCAAGGCGGTCGGCATGAAGGGCATCATCATCACCGCCAAACACCACGACGGCTTCTGCCTATGGCCCAACCCTGTCAGCACACACACCGTTCGTCAAAGCAGCTGGCGCGGAGGCCAAGGCGATGTGTTGCGCGAATTGTCTGAAGCCTGTCAGCGGGCGGGCCTGAAGTTCGGCGTATATATCTCACCGTGGGATAGAAACGCCCCCACCTACGGCACTCCCGAATATAACGAGACCTTCCGTAACACACTGGAGAATGCCCTCACACAATATGGAGAGATATTCGAGCAATGGTTCGACGGAGCCAACGGCGAAGGTCCCAACGGCAAACGACAGGAATACGACTGGCCACTATTCAACAACACCGTGGCTCGGCTGCAGCCCCAGGCCGTTGTGTTCAGCGACGTGGGCCCCGGCTGCCGCTGGGTGGGCAACGAGGCAGGCCGTTGTGGCGAGACTTGCTGGTCGCGCCTCAATGTCCAGGGCTTCGAACCAGGCAAGTCACCCTCCACCGATGTGCTCAACCAAGGCGAATCCGACGGAACCGTCTGGCTGCCTACCGAGACCGATGTCTCCATTCGCCCAGGATGGTTCCACCATGCCGACGAACAGCCCAAAAGCCTCCAGCAACTGCTTTCCATCTACTATACCAGCGTGGGACGCAACTCCTTGTTGCTGCTCAACGTGCCGCCCGACACCCGCGGACTGATACCTGCCACCGACTCGCTTCGGCTGGTCGAATTGCGTGCCGCTCTCGACAGCATCTTCTCTCACGACCTGGCACAGGCCGCCCGCGTCACGGCCTCTTCCCGTCGTGGCAGGCCTTACAGCCCCTCGAATGTGACCGACACGCACTATCACCGCTATTGGACCGTCGCCGACACCTGCCTTACCCCTACCGTTACGCTCGCTTTCGACCATCCGGTCACATTCAACCGCGTCATGCTGCAAGAGTATATACCATTGGGGCAGCGTGTGGCACAATTCGATGTCGAAGTGTTGCAGGAAGGGGAGTGGGCCACCCTCTGCCACGCCACCACCATTGGCTACAAGCGTATCCTCCTCACACCACCGACCACCACTACCGCAGTGCGCATCCATTTCACGCAGTGCCTTGCCACCCCAGTCATTAACCGCATTGCACTATTTAATGATAATATCTATTTAGGTGAATAGTGGAATGAACCGTCAGCTAATAGGACACCTCGCCAGTTTTGGAGCCTACGCCATCTTCGGGCTCAACATCGTCTTCTGCAAAGACATTGCAAACCAAGGAGAGCTGTCGCCCATCTTCCTCTTTACCCTTCGTGCCTTTTGCGCCGGCATCCTCTTTTGGACGTTAGGGCTCTTCATCCGACGGGAACGAGTGCCTGCTGCCGACCTCCTCCGTATGGCAGGGGCAGCCATGCTTGGGCTCGTCATACCGCAGATGACATTCCTTACCGCCATCACCATGACGGCCCCCATCGACCTCTCGGTAGTGCAGTCTATGACACCCATCATGACCATGTTTGTCGCTGCCATCTTCCTCAAGGAACCCATCACATGGAAAAAGGCCGGCGGGGTGGCACTCAGTTTTGCGGGTGTGCTGTGGCTTATCTTCCAGTCAACCCATGCCGCAGGGCCCGTGCAGACACATCCGTTGGGCATCATCCTCACCATCACCAATGCCCTCTGCTTTGCCCTCTACCTTGGGATATGCCGTCCGGTGATACAGCGCTATAGCGTGGTGACTTTGATGAAATGGATGTTCCTCTTTGCTTTCATCGTCTCGCTGCCCTTCTCTGCCGGGCAGATTGTGGCACTCGACTATGCCGCCGTGCCCGCCAAAGTGTGGTGGGAGGTGGGCTACCTGGTCGTCTTTGCCACCTTTGTGGCCTATTTCCTCATTCCGCTAGGGCAGCAGCGCATCCGTCCTACCTTGGTGAGCATGTACGGCTACCTGCAGCCCATCATCGCCTCGGCCGTGGGCATCGCCCTAGGCTTGGACCGTCTCACTTGGATGAAACTCCTTGCGGCGTTGGCAGTCTTTGCCGGGGTCGCCATAGTCAATCGCAGCCGCGCCCGCGTTCAATAGGCCTTTTCCTTCAAAAACTACTGCCCGCATCCCCTCAAAAATAGGGAAAAAGCAAAGGGAAAAACCAGTTTTGCAGTGGAGAAAGGTGGTGCATGTAAAGAAAATTGCTGTTGATAACCAGTAGGTAATGAAAAAAGTGATAAAAAAATTTTACCAATTCAAAATAAAGTTGTACTTTTGCACCCGCTTTTGAGAAAGGAATGGGGTATTAGCTCAGGTGGCTAGAGCGTTTGACTGGCAGTCAAAAGGTCATCGGTTCGACTCCGATATACTCCACCAAAGAGGTTCGTTAGAGCCTCTTTTTTTTATTCCATAGCACTAGTAAATTCAGTGTTTTACAAAGGAAGACTTAGTTATTTTTCCAGGATGGTTATCAGTATAATTTGACCCTTTTTGACCCTATTTTACCTTTTAGGTGTAATTTA
>CAZTVH010000034.1:0-1307 GCA_964616965.1 uncultured Bacteroidaceae bacterium
ACGCGGTTGAAGAGCCAGAAGGCGGCGGTGGGGGAGTACTGGCTCATGGAGCCGTTGCCCTCGCGGAAGCAGAGGGGCACGCTGTCGATGCAGCAGAACATGGGGCAGTAGCAGGTGCTGTAGGTGTCGTCGACACCGAACCATAGGATGCCGCCCACGGGGTTGGGCAGCCAGTGGCGGCATTGGGCTACGAAGCTGAAGCCGGTCTGCTGGGTGGAGATGGCGCGTTCGTGGACGTATTTCTTACCGTCGACCTCAAATTCCATGGGGCGCCAGCGGTAGGGGCAGTGGAAGGGACCAGCGCCCACGTCCTGCGTCATGTCCATGGGGGTGCCCTCGAAGTGGTCGCGCATCAGCTCCATCACGTCGTGGACGCTGATTTTGTGGTCGGGTCTTATCCATAGGGGCAGGCGTTCTGCGTTGGGGTTGCCCATAGCGTAGGCTTCGTAGCGTTGCATACCTTGTGCCACACGGTTGAACATGGCGTAGACACGTGCCTCGCAGGCGCGTAGGCCTGAGAAGGTGAGGGGGTTGTAGGTGTCGGCAAAGGAGAAGTCGGCATCGGTGTGCTTGGGTTTCGCTGCGTATGAGGCGTAGCCGTTCTTCTTGGCGAAGGCGATGGCGTCGTGGCTGTAGACGCATTCCACTTCGGGGTTGTCGATATAGTCGAGGTGCAGGCTGCTGATGGCGGGGTGAGGTGCGTTCTTCTTCCAGCGGGCAGGTTCTTGTGGGAAGGTGGTGATGCGGGCTTGGTTGGCGTGGGCGCTGATGTAGCCTTCGGGCACACGGCGGGCCACCCACACGGCCCCTTTCTCGCTGCCTTTGCTGGTTATCTCAAAGAGCCATACCTCGTTGGGGTCGCAGAGGGAGAAGCTTTCGCCTCCGTCGGCATAGCCGTAGGTGGCCACCAGGTCGGCCATCACCTTGATGGCTTCACGGCAGTTGCGAGCACGTTGTAGGGCAAGGTACATGAGGTTGCCGTAGTCGATACCTTCGGAGTTGCCTTTGCTGAGGGGGGCGATGCCGCCCCAGGTGGTCTCGCCAATGGCAAACTGGCACTCGTTGATGAAGCCCACCACGCGGTAGGTGTAGGGTGCCTGCGGGATTTCGATTTGGAACTTCAGGCTGCCGTAGTTGTAGAGCTTGACGGTTTCGCCTGGTTGGTGGCTGCCGCCGGCGTGGTAGCGCAGCTGGCCGTAGCGGGTGTGGCTGTCGGCGGCATAGGTAATCATGGTGCTGCCGTCGGTGGTGCTGCCTTTTGAAAGGAGGAAATTGGTGCAGGCCTGGCTTGGGGTGGCAGCTAATAG
>CAZTVH010000034.1:1407-12611 GCA_964616965.1 uncultured Bacteroidaceae bacterium
CTACCAGTCCTGTACATGGCGGGCACCGGCGAAGGGGTTGAACCGGTAGCCTAGTTGCACGAGGACGAGGGTGGGGTTGAGGGTGGTGTAGTCGGTGTGGGTGTCGGTGACGTATTCGCTAATCTTGCCGTAGACATCGTAGCGTGTGGTGACGGTGCGGTCCCATGAAAGGGGGGCCTTGCCCAACATTTGGAAACTGGCACCAAGGGTGAACTTCTTCTTGATTAGCACACCGGCACCTAGGCGGAAGGCGAATGTGGCGGCGGGGGTGTAGGTGCGGATGTCGATGTTGTTGTATTCGGGGTAGGCAAGGTCTTCTTGAGGTGTCCAAGGGTCGGTAGTGAAGGTGAGCTGCCAGTCGGTGAGGGTGCGGAGGTTGGTTCCTGCCAGGGCTTCGGCGTAAAGGTCGATGCCGATGGTGATGGGGTAGTTGTAGCGCACGCCGAGGAGGATGGGGATGTTGCGATAGCGAGGCAGGCGCATCTCGTAATGGCTGCACTGGCTGTAGCGGCGGGTGTAGCTGAGTTCGTAATATTCGCGTATGTCGCGGTTGGGGCCGCTCTGCATAAAGTCGGCGGTGAACGCTATTTCGAGCGAGGGATGGAAGGGCATGGCGAAGCTGATGTCGATGCCTGCGTCCCAGCCTCGTCCGGCTCCTCCCTTGAGTTGGTGTCCCTCGGCCAGCATCCACTCGTTGTCGCTCATGCGCGATTCGGCATAGAACCCCTGCGGGAGGGTGACACCGCCATGCACGCCAACGTAGAGCTGCGCGCGGAGGGCGAGGGAAGCTAAAAGGTAAAAACTAAAGGCTAAAAGGAGTTTGAGGGATTTTACAGGGTTCATGGGTTGGGAGGTGTTTGTGGCATTGTGGGTGAGTGAGGATTTAGTTTTTACCTTTTAGTATTAACTTCCAGTTAGGTTCTAGTTAGGCTGAATGTGCGTTGGCATCGGGGTTGATGCGCTTGACCATGCCTTGGAGGGCGGTGCCGGGTCCCACTTCGATAAACTCGGTGGCACCGTCGGCCAGCATGTTCTGCACGGTGGCGGTCCAGCGGACGGGAGCGGTGAGCTGTTTGTTGAGGTTCTGCTTGATGGTTTCGGGGTCGCTGACGGGCAGAGCACAGACGTTTTGGTAGCAGGGGCAGATGGGTGTGTGGAACTGGGTGGCATCGATGGCCTGGGCCAACTCGACACGGGCAGGCTCCATGAGCGGGCTGTGGAAGGCTCCGCCTACTGCCAGAGGCAGGGCACGGCCCTTTAGTTCCTTCAGTTTCTCGCACGCCTTGGCAACGCCTTCAACAGTGCCGCTGATGACCAATTGGCCAGTGGTGTTGTAGTTGGCGGGGACAACGATGTCGCCTGCGGCGGTGATTTCGGCACAGACGTCTTCGACGGTCTTGTCGTCGAGTTTGAGAATGGCGGCCATGGTGGAGGGCTGGTTTTCGCAGCACTTCTGCATGGCGTTGGCACGGGCAATGACTAGGCGCAGGCCGTCTTCAAAAGCCATAGCACCAGCGGCAACGAGAGCGCTGAACTCGCCAAGAGAGTGTCCGCCCACCATGTCGGGCTGGAAGTCGGAACCCATGTAGGCAGCAAGAATGGTGCTGTGGAGGAAGATGGCGGGTTGGGTCACCTTGGTCTGCTTGAGGTCGTCGGGGGTGCCGGCAAACATGAGGTCGGTGATGCGGAAACCGATAATTTCGTTGGCACGCTCAAACATGTCGCGGCAGTGGGCGTTGTTGTCGTAGAGGTCTTTGCCCATTCCCACAAATTGGGCTCCCTGACCGGGGAAGATGTAGGATTTCTTCATTGTTTGTCTTGGTTGTTGAGTATTGTTTTAATTTCGTTGATGTCAATAAGTTTGAGCAGCACTGCCATCACGAGGGCAACGAGGCCTATGAGGGTCAGTCGCAGCCACCAGGCATAGGCTGGGGGGGTGAGCAGGTTGCAACTCAATATGGATAACGTAAAAAGGGCTATTTTTAGTATGTAACCCCATGACGGAAGTAGGTGGAAAATGCGCAAGGCTGTCCATATCTGTGCGATAGCCATGAAACTTTGGGCTATGAGGCTGGCCCATGCCGACCCCACGGCTCCCCAGCGGGGGATGCAGAGGAGGTTGACGGCGACGTTGATGGCGAGGGTGCAGAGCGCGAAGAGGTTGAGTTGCCGCAGACGGCCTGCTGCAGTGAGCAGGGTGCCAAAGACGTAGGTCATGGAGATGGGGATGATGCCGTATATGAGTATGCGGAACACGGCGGAGGATTCAGCGGTGTAGTCGGTGTAGAGGAGGTCCATCACTGCGTTGTCCATGCTGCTGAGGGTGAGGGCGGCAGTGGCGGCGAACACCAGCATCAGCGAGGTGACGATGCGGGTGGTGGAGGAGAGCTCGTCGGATTGAGAATTGCCTGCTTTGTTTGGGAGTTTGGTGAGTCGGGCATAGATGGGCAGCAGGGGGATGCTGACCAGATAGGCCACCATGGTGAGGACATCGAGCAGGCGGAAGGCGGAGGCATAGATGCCGGCGTTGTGGTTGCCTAACCCCACGGGCGAGAGTTTTTGTAGCAGAATAGGGTCGAGCCTGTTGTAGGAGGCCATGAGTAGAACCAGCAGTGCAAAGGGGAGGCTTTGCTTGAGGATGGCGAGTGTGAAGGGGCGGGAGAGGCGCAGGTGGCCGAAGCCTGTTTTGCTGACTAGCACGGTTATGGCCGTCAGGGTGGTGAGCAGGTAGGCGGCGGTCTGTGCGTAGACGAAGTATTCTATTTTAAACGTCGGGTGGCGTGGCAGCCATAGCAGCGCGCCGCAGATGGCAATCATAATGACGCGGTCGAGGATGCTGATGACGCTGTCCCACTTGAAGAGCAGCAGCCCTTCGAAATTGCTGCGCAGGTAGAGAATGAGCGAATTGAGAAACTGGTTGAAACTGAGGAATGCCAGCAGATAGAACTGTCTCGAACCATAGCCTAGCAGCAGCCCGGTGCTGAATGTTGCCACCAAATAGAATGCCAGTAGGAGGAGCTTGATGGAGAGGAGGTGGGGGAAGTGCTTGTTGATGAGGTGGGGGTGTTGGGCGATGTTGCGGGTGTTGAAGTTGGTGATGCCAAGGTCGAGGAGGATGTTGAAGATGTAGGCAAGGTTGAAGATGGCAAAGTAGAAGCCATACTCTTCGGCACCCACGGCGTTCTGCACACCCACTTCAATGCCCAGAAACCAGAAGGGTTTGATGAGCAGGTTGAGCAGTAGCACCCAGAGCAGTCCCGACAGGAGTTTCTTTTGCATAGGAGTCTATTGTATAGTCCACTTTTCTTCCATGTCCCAGTTCTCGCGAAGTTCCAGGGTCTTTTCGAAAAGGATGATACGTTCGGGTTGCTGGCTTTTCCAGTAGTCGCCGGGGGTCCACTCGCCGTTGCCATCGGTGTCGACAATGGCGCGGAGACGGTATTTTCCGCCCTTTAGGTTTGAGAATGTGAGCTGTTGGCTGTGGGAGACGTTGCGTTGCTGGAGTTTGTCGCCTTTCTCGTTGGTGAGTTGGATGAGTAGGTGCAGGGAGTCGGCTGTGCTGTCGGACGGCTGGTTGATGTCGAGGGTGAGGGTGATGTTGCCGTAGCTTTCGGTCTTGGTGTATTCGGTGTTGATGTAGATGGAGTCGGTATTGCTGTGCCCGTAGATGTCGACGAAGTGGTTTGGGAGGATGGTGAACCTATATTTGTTGCCGGCCTTGCCCTTGAAGTCGATACTGGCCCGGCTGCTGGCGGAAGGGTGAAGGTCGTGAGCTAGAGTCATGCCACAAAAGCTGGTGCTGCTGTCGGTGAGGTTGAATACCAATACCACAGAGTCGAGGTTGGCTGCCATGCTGTCGGCAATGGGATTTTCGAAGCCGACCCAGAGGGTGTCGAAATAGGGGTGGGTGCCTGCCACCAGGCTTTTCAGTATCGAGCTTTTGAGTGCAGGCATGGAGGGAATGGATTTGGCTGCCTTTTTTTCGCGGAACTGCAGTTTCAGTGTGTCACGCAGGTTGCTACTTTTGTTTTGTTCGAGGTTGCTGTTCGTGATGGTGGTGTCGGTGAGTAAGAGGGTGATGGAGTCGCAGTTTTCGTGGGCTGTCCATATCCGTAGGGTGTCGCCCGTGCGGTTGAGCCGATAGAAGAGGTTTTCTGTGCTGCCCTGTAATGGGCTGACGGCAAAGTTTTCGGTCAAGGGACATTGGGTGATTATCTCTATCTGTCCTTTCCTCTTGAACTCACTTTTGGTCACGCGTTGGATTTCTTTTTTGAAGGTAGACATCAGCATCGTCACCTGTTGTATGGGCTCGGCTGCGGATAGGCTGTCGGATGGAGCGGACAGGCTGTCGGTTGTCGTTGCCAGTGTGTCGGTTGTCGTTGCCAGTGTGTCGGTTGCTGCGGTGCTGTCCCTCATGGTGCTGTCTTTGGCGGTGGTGTCGATGGGGGGTGGCATCTTTTGTGCCGTTACCAGTGTGTCGAGGAAAGCGACGGCCTCTCCTGTGCCGAGGCGTAGGTTCTTGTCGCCGTCTTCGTAGGCAAGCAGTAGGTAACGGCCTTGTCTTAGGTGGTTCAGTTCGAAGTTTCCTTCTTTGTCGCTGCGGGTTATGTACAGGGGTTGTTCTTTTGCTGCCACCGAGTCGCCAGAGGGTGCCAATAGTGCGGTGGTGTCGCTACGGTATGCCACCACTGTCACCGTCTCTTTCCAGGGTTGGTTGGTAAAAGCGTCTAGCACCTTGCCTCGCAAAGTCATGCTGTCGATGCTGTTGCCTGTCGAGAACACATATTCGAAACTCTTCAGTGCGTTGCCTTCGTTGAAGTCGACGATGCCTTCTTTGAATTGAAACAGGTAGGTGGTGTTCTCACGCAGGGTGTCTTTTATCTTGACCAATATGCCGCGACCCTTGGTGCTGTATTCGGGCTTCTGCTTCATGGGGGGCGACACCATGATGTTATCGTCAGAACTCTTCACCTGCACATATTCGTCAAACATGATGAGGAACTCCTTTGCGGCGAAGTGTGTAGAGCCGTTGGGTGGGGTGGTGCCTAACACCACTGGTGGGGTCTCGTCTTTGGGGCCACCGGTGGGGTAGGCTTGCTTGGCGCAGGCATACAACAACATCATTAGGGTTAGCGATAAGCCTAGTGTGGCAGGTATTTTACGTTTCATATCAGTTCGCAGTATTTATATTCTATTTCGTTGCCTAGCGTTACCACTAGGTAGGTTGGGGTGTCCTCGGTTTCGTTCAGATTATCTAGCATCACATAGGGCACATGTCCTATCAGGTGTTCCTCACGATGGTGGAAGTGTCCCATAAGGAAAAGGCTCACGTCGTTCTCGTCCATCAGGTTCAGCAGTTCGTAGTATTCCTCTTCGGGCAGATTGGCGGCAGGGGTGGTGCTGTAGTTGTAGCTGGTGCGAAACAGGCAGGTGTGTGTTCCCACCACCACATGTCGGTAGTCGCTGCGGTGCTGTAGCACCTCTTTCAGCCAAGCCAGCTGGCGTTTGCCGTGGGTGGCGTTGCCGCTGTCGAGAAAGATGAAGAGGTCTTTCGCTCCGCTCACTGTCTGTACGGTGACGGTGTAGGTAGAGGTGTGGAAGTATCGCCTGTAGTGCTGCTCGCAGTCGAAATAGATGTCGTGGTTGCCCAGTATCACAAAGCAGGTGTCGTTTCCCACACGTGCCACACTGTCCATCAGGCGGAACGGACGTTCGCCGCTCTCGTTGGCAATGTCGCCCAGCACGATGCTGAACAGCCCTAACGGGTCGGAATTTTCGCGTTGCAGCATGGCTGCAACCCTTGTGGCCTTGCCTTCGAGGTGTATGTCGGAGCAGGCGTATACGCTATATGTGTCGGGTATACCGGTGATGACATTCTCGCCATGTTGCTCGTTCCATGCCAACCACTCTGCCACGCGGTCTTCGGTGTGACTGCCACTTGAGAAGAACATTCCTTTTACGTCCAGTCGGTTGCACGACCCCAGCATAAGTGCCACTGCAGCCAATATGATAATCCTAGTATTCATAATAGTCTCTCTTTTTAGCAATTCTTTTTAATAATCAGAACCTCCTCATTGCCCCAAGGTGCATAAACCAGCCGTCGTAGCTGGCTGTCAGGTTGAGCGACCCCACTGGATGCACCCCCACCTCGGCGGTCAGGGCGGTGCCGTCTTTCAGCGTGTAGAACCCTTTGGCACTGAAAAACCAGTTTGCCACCCTCTCTATCACAAAATCGTTGTAGTTGCTCCAACGCAGTCCCATGTTCCACTGTTGGGGCAATGTCTGGTTGTTCCACCATCCTTCGATGGCAAACATCATGTTCATTGGCTCGAACACGGTGCCTGCACCCCCGTCAGATCGTTGCACCAATGCTGCCGAATAGCGGTTGCACAATCCTAGGTGCAGGTCTGTATGCCGGGCATGCCAACCCAGTTGCAGCGCGCTGGTAAACTCCTGCCGGTCGAGCGAGGGGTAATGCCGCCACAGATAGCTGTTTTCCAGCGTCAGGCGTTGTCCCTTGTTTGTGGTAAGCAAGATTGCCACTCCTCCCAGTTTGGCGGCAATACGGTTGCTGCTGGCATATTCAGCACCGGTGTACAGGGTGAAAGTGGGCGACACCCTCCAGTCGGCTATCAAGGCACCCCCGCCTATCCCGTCGGTGGCATAGTGGTAGTCGTAAAAGCCATAGCCCACCACTCGTAGGGGCTTACCCCCGTGTACGCCATCCGTCTGTAAGGGCGTACTCCCGTGTACATCCGCCACCTGTCCATGCAGAGGTGTACTACCGAGTACGCCAGTCGCCGTCAGCAGCAAAGCTGCAAATATTTGTTTTCGTATCATTATCATTTTGTCAATATTATGTCAGATAGTTCTCTCATCTTTATGGCAATCTCCCGATTGCCCTCTAGCAGGTTCCAAATCCCATCCTCGCTCAGCACGCCCCGTTTCAAGTCGGCGGGCAGCAGCCCCTTCTCATCGTCAGCAAAGTCCCGTCGCCACTCCTCGCTATCCAGATATGCTGCCAGCCTCTCAATCCCCTCCTGTGCCGCCTCATATCGCTCCAAAGCCTCCTCCATCTGCCCCACCGCCGCCGTCGCCTCCTCCAGCCTTTGTTCCATCTCACTTATCTTTGTTAGTTGTTCCATAATCGCGTTACATTTAAATTTGCAAAGATACACATTTTTTTCGAGTTAGTGCCAGTGTGTGACTTATCCTATTGAACTATGACTAGTTGTGCATGTCTGGGTGTTGGTTCGTTGCTTTTATAGCAACAGCTGGTCTATTGTAGTATAAGAGAATGTATGCAAAATTGGTAGCGGCACTATTCGATAATTAGAGAATAATTGGCGTGTGAAGTATAATTCGAATGAAATGCGCAGTTTATCGTCACTGTCGCCTTTTGCTTTGGTTGCAGTGTGTATGGCTTTTACTTCGTATATGTCGCGTATACCTTTGTCAGGGAGATATGGAGCGAAATAGTCTATCCCGTCGAGTGGGATGGTTGTGGGGAAGGTGTCGCCTGAGTAGTATAACGTTGCAGTACTATCAATGAATTTGGCATATTGGGGATTATCATCTTTAACAACACCAACCATTACACGGTTCTTCACTGTTAATAATGCTCCCTTTTGAGGTATCACCTGTTCAACAATTTCAATGGCGTGTTTATCGAGGAGGTTTCTGATGAAGTTCGCCAACAACTCATGTTGGTTGTCGCCAGGACGCATCGGGAAAGCACCAATGTTCACCTCGTCAATACTTTTGCGGAATCGCGACAACTCGTTCATGTGTCCGGGGAAGAGAATATAGCCACCAATAACCTCCTTCTTTAACTTTTCATCACCATGTTGGCTGAAATATATAGCATCGCGGTAGCGGTGCATCTGATTGATGGCATCGTCGGGTGGCACATCGTTCTCACCGTCTTTCTCCAATCGGTATTTGGCATCAAAGAGGTAGGTGAGCTTCATGCCCTCTTGCAGGTCGTCCTTGGTCAACTGCAATACGATGTCGGGTTTTTGTGGCACAGTTTTCGACTCCATGTCGCCAATTCCCTTGATATCGTCATTTCTGTCATCATGGCGGGGATTGTATACCAATTCTGCTAGCGTCACATCGTCTTTTTTGAAGATAATCTTCGAGTGTTCGCCTTTGCCGAGACTATAGGTGAACAGTCCGCTCATTTCTGTGCGGTCATGCTGTTCGGGTCCGATGCCCGTTAACTCTCGGACCACCTTCTCCACTTGGATAAAACACCATATTTCGTATAGGGTGGCGATATCTTTGGTTTCCATGTGGTAGAGACCGTCGTTGAGACTGAATGACTTCTGTAGGATGCTGAAAGTGCGGTACACCTTGGAGTAGTTGATGTCCTTTTGCAGCACCAGCGATTCCTGTCTTAGGCCTTCATAGGCTCCCACGGTGCGGAAGAATGGGTGACGCGACAGCAGGCTTAGCTCGTCACGGGTTTTTGCTATGGACTCTCTTCTTGTGTCAGCTAGATTGCTATTTAGATTCAGTACTCGCGAGGCTAATGCAGAGTAACGCTTCTGTATGGTCAGCAAGGCGTGTTTCAAGAATCGGTTCTCTGGGGTGTTGTAGATGTTTTGCTGTTCCTCCACATGGTAAAGGCGACTCTCCTCGTAACGATGTTCGGCAAATTCCTGTTCCAATTGGGGAGTAAACTTACGTATTTGGTCAGCACGTTTGTAGGTCTCGATGGCTTTCAATCGATGTCGCGGACGGTTGATTATGTTATGGACAGAATGCAGGAATTGCTCTTGCAGCCCGCAAAAGATGTTCCACCAGATAATGTCGTAGCTCTCGCCTTGCCCCTCTTTAATGCTGTGGTAAGTGCGCTTCAGATAGTCAAGCGACAGCATGCGATATTCCGCCTCGATATCCTCTAAGATTTTCTTCCAGTCGCTGTGATAGTCTAATTTGGCTGAGATGACATCGTATGATAAAACAAACCGTTTCTGTTTGCCATCCAATGTGTAGCGTATCGGCATATCGGCGCGTCCCACCTCGTTCCCATAGTTGAGGAACCCAGCCAACAGTTGCTTGTCCTTTTTCCACGAGAAACGCTCGTTGGCATCTTTGCGTGGGCTGTCGAAGCAGGCATCCGTAACCCCCTTTTCAAAGTCCACCCATACACTGTAATCGGTCTGCTCGAAAAACACAGCTGGTTGCTCTTTGTCTTCGGGCACTATGGGTTTCTCATCAAACATTGCACTCTTTACCCCTTCACTCCAGCGGTAGGTGGAGCTCAACTTCCCCTTACCCAAGTTGGCAACACCCTTGTCCCACATGCTTTGAAACCGGGTACTCTCAACCGTGAGCGTAAAGTCTTCGTGTATGATGCGCAATAGGGTCATGTAGTTATATTATGTGGAATTATCTCAAGAGATATACCCATAGTTTATTTTCGTTTTAATACAAAACAAAGAGATTCTTTGTGTATCAACGTGTTATATTTATAGTATCTACTTCTTTTGTTTCATTATCATTTTTTCTGCCACAAAAGTGAACTTAAAGAATATCAGCAATAGTATTTTCTGTATTTCCTTCCATTATCATGGCCAATATCACCATCTGAAGCCATTTTACGAACCATCTTTTTTAGTTCCTTAAAATCAACATCAGGTAATCTAAAAGCAATTTCATCCATCATACTCATAGGGTGACTTTTCAAATCTTCCAAAATCAACGCTTTTAGTCTATAGGGTTCTATTGTTTTTAGTGTTGTTTTCTTGTTGACTTTTGAGTTGATGATTAATTGGGGATTAACTTTGTAGAATGTTCCTTTACCCCTTCCGTCTTTTACAACAATTTCATCCTTTAAAAGTGGGCCAATGTAGCTGCGTAAACGTTCTTCATCGGATAATTGCAGATATTCAGTTAAGTCTATGGAACGAATCTTCTCGGCTTTGGCGATTGCCCCGAATGCGATAAAGTTCTTCTGCGATAGCATGTAATTACGTTGGGTGTAATCCAACAAGGGTATTATATCAGTGTTCTGAATCTCAGAATACACTATTACTTTGGTCTCGTTGAACGACGACTCTATTATAGGAGGTCTCTTGGAGTCCATAGAAGTGATTTCATATATTAGGTCGTAGCCGGACCCTTCACCCTCCATCAGTTTTAAATCGCTCATGATGGTGGTGAAATGAGGGTTTCTGCGGTGACGTTGATGCAGGATGTTGTCTTTGGTTATTCCCAACGGAAGGCCACCAGGACTTGATATCTCCATACGGTCAGGATACACACATATCATGATGTCATTCGATATGGTGAAACAATGATGTGCAAAAGCATTCAGAAGAAGCTCACGAATGATTTTTGGGTGATAGTGCCGTATTTGTTTCCTGAAAAGACCGTCGGGTATTTCATAAGCATAGTTGAGTTCAATAGCTTCATTTTCAATGGAGAGTAATAACTCTTTAGGATCCATGCTGTTGTCATGCCACTCTACTTTCCTGACCTTCTGTTCAAGGTGGTTATATACCAAATACTGAACAGTTATCGGATAGGATATTCTGCTTCTTTGCCGACTGGTTCCCAACCAGAGAACACCTAAGTTTGTGGCTCGTTCTCCATCAATCAGATTATAGTGTTCGATGATTTCTTCATCAGTCATTTGCTTTACATGTGCTTTCACACGATCCGAATCACGAATGTCTTGTGCAAATTTCTTAATGTTGTCTTGTGGTATTTCCTTGTAGTTTACTGTTGTTGGAAGCACTTCCCACTGATAAGCGCCTTTCTCGATTGAAAGCCGCTGTATTTCTTCGTTTCGGACGGGTTCGCATTTGTCCCCAATGCGCATGTATATCTTTGCATCGGATGTTGTTGCTATTGATTTAAGTGAAGGGGCAATATATATCTCAAAATATTCCCCTCCGTTGAGGTGAACCATTATTTCCGATGCAGAAATGCCAACATTGAAGCACAACCCGCGAAGCCTGGTGAGGGTGTCGTTTATCTCTTTTAAGTCTATATGCTGTGTCGGCAATGGTTCTCTTGTTTTGTCCTCATACCCGACATAAATCGTTCCCCCTTGGGCATTTGCCAATGCCACACAGGTGACAGACAAGTCACGGAATCCATTGTCACCTGTTCGTATCTTGCGGATGCTTTTATATTCTATTGTCTGATTTTCACTCATCGTCAATGGCTTTTGATTAAGTCCAATAGCTGGT
>CAZTVH010000035.1:0-12590 GCA_964616965.1 uncultured Bacteroidaceae bacterium
CGAGCCGGAGCATGCCGCCGTCCGTGCCCGACGTGAATCGATAAGACAGCGAGTCTTCGTGGTAGAGCTCCACGGCCCTTAGCGACAGGACTAGGAGATCGTCGACAATGGTGCCTTTGCCAGCCCCAAGGGTGCCTGTGATTCCTAGTGTTATCATGATGCGAAAAGATGGTTGAACGTTGAAAAATGGAATTCGAAATCTGTTGCAAATATACGCAAAAATATTTGATTTCTGCACAGAACGACGAAAGATTAATCATAACGCACACGCCATCAACCATTTATTTTTCATTCCACAAGCGCGAAAAAGGCACAGACCGACATGGGGCAAGGCACCGCCACACGAAAACAATGGCGGGGAGAGGTGGCGGCCCGGCGGGCGGGGAGGCGGGGTGAAGGGGTGTTGCAGCCCCAGAGGCTGCGGGGGCAGGGGTGTGCGGCTTGTGGCCGGGGCGAGACCCTGTTTCGGCCTTCGGTGCTAGGGGTGAGTGCGCCAACTACTGGAGTGCCCGAAGGGTTGCTAGCCATCCGTATTGGGGCAAAAAGGTGCCAACGGCACACAATAATTGAATAATTCATGATTTTTTTGTATTTTTGCAAGTCGAAAATAAAGGCATCAACACCACGAAACGACGTATAGATGTGGATGTGACGGCCAAAATAAGAACAGTTGAATATGACGAAAAAAACAATTCTTTCAATCGCAGCGGCACTGACCCTTTGCGCCTGCAGCAACAATGTGAAACAAAACGAAACGACTGACACCATGGAGCAGAAACCGATGCCCGGCACGGGCGGCGAGAAGTACGTGCCCTACGAAGAGCGCACCGGCGAGGAGGCCGTAGTATACTTTACCCGCGACCTGTCGGCCAACGGCCTGATTAAGGCCTACGAGCAGGTGAACGGCAAGATAGAGGGCAAAGTGGCCGTGAAGCTCCACACCGGCGAGCAGAACGGCCCCAACATCATACCTAGCGCATGGGTGAAGGCCTTGATGAAGAAGGAGCTGAAGGAGGGCACCATCGTCGAGACCAACACCTACTACGAGGGCGACCGCTACACCACCGCCCAGCACCGCGAGACACTGAAAGTGAACGGCTGGACATTCGCCCCCGTGGACATCCTGGACGAGGAGGACACCGTCACCCTGCCCGTGGCGGGGGGCAAATGGTTCACCCGCATGAGCATGGGAAGCCATCTGACACGCTACAACAGCCTGGTGGCCCTCACCCACTTCAAGGGTCACACGCAAGGGGGCTTTGGCGGTTCGAATAAGAACATCGGCATCGGCTGCGCCGACGGGCGTATCGGCAAGGCATGGATACACACCACTCCCGGCCAGCCCGACCAATGGGACATTGCCAACGAGGAGTTTATGGAGCGCATGACAGAGAGCACCAAGGCCACTATCGACTATTTTGGAGAGCATGTGTGCTATGTGAACGTGATGCGCAACATGTCTGTCTCGTGCGACTGCGAGGGTCTGGCAGCAGAGCCCGTGGTAACCCCCAATGTGGGCATCCTTTCCTCCACCGACATCCTGGCTGTAGACCAAGCCTGCATAGACATCATCTACGCCATGACCGCCGAAGAGCACCACGACATGGTGGAGCGTATAGAAAGCCGCCACGGCCTGCGCCAATTGAGCTACATGAAGGAGATGGGCATGGGACACGACCGCTACGTCATTATCGACCTTGACAACGGCGGCAAGCGCATCACCGCAGCCGAGGCGGCCCAAGGACTGAAACCTTTTGTGAAATAACAGAGACACATACATGAAACGTATCGCACTGATTGTTGCTGCATGCTGCCTGATGATGACGGCGTGCGCACAGAACAAACAAGGAAAGGAGAAGAACATGAAAAAGACATTGGTAGCCTATTTCTCTGCCACCGGCAACACCAAGGCGGCAGCCGAGCGCCTGGCCAAAGAGACGAACGCCGACCTGTACGAGATTGCCCCCGAACAGCCCTACACGGCAGCCGACCTCGACTGGACTAACAAACAGTCGCGCTCCACTATTGAGATGAAGGACAAAGCATCGCGCCCCGCCATTAAGGGTGTGTGCGAGCAGATGGCCGAGTACGACACGGTGTGGATCGGGTTCCCGGTGTGGTGGTATACGGCACCCACTATCATCAACACCTTTATCGAGGCACACGACCTGAGCGGCAAGGTGCTGAACGTGTTTGCCACCAGCGGCGGGAGCAATGTGACCGGCTCTGCCTCCGACCTGAAGAAGGCCTATCCCCAGTACAATTGGGGCGAAAGCCGACTGATGAACTAGGCTATAGGGAATTTGGCCTTTCGGGCCGTTTTGACGAGTAATCTATCATAAACTTGTCAAACGTAATACGAATAGCCCCACACTGAACGTTGTGCAGTGTGGGGCTATTCGTATTACGAGCCTGTGGCACGACTACAGGGACTAGCGACAATGGTTGTTTATCAACATATTCCCATTGAACGGAAAGCCCTGACGGGCTATGATTAGAGGCTGCCTATCAGCACTTGAAGCGGTATTGCAGCTGCGAGAGATCCTCGTTGGCCTTGACAATCTTCTTTTTGAGACCGGACTTGTAGGCCACAAGCCGTTGCATCAGCGAGTCGTCGGTGAGGGCAAGCATCTGCATGGCCAGAATGGCGGCATTCTGCGCACCGTTGATGGCGACGGTGGCGACGGGAATGCCCGGAGGCATCTGCATGATGGCAAAGGTGGCATCGAGGCCTTCGAGCACACTGCCTTTGATGGGGACACCGATGACGGGCAGGGGTGTCTCGGCAGCGATGACACCGGGCAGGGCCGCGGCCATGCCTGCACCTGCAATGATAACCTTGATGCCACGAGAGGCGGCGTTGCGGGCAAATTGGGAGACCTCGGCGGGGGTGCGGTGCGCCGACAGGGCGTTGACCTCGAAGGGTATCTCCATCTCTTCAAAAAACTGGCAGGCTTTTTCCATGACCGGGAGGTCGGAGGTGCTGCCCATGATAATGCTAACTAGAGGGGACATGTGGAATTGAGAATTGAGAATTGGGAATTGAGAATTGAGAATTGAGAATTGAAAATGGAAAATTGAGAATTGTAATTGAGCTATCCTTTGTATATCTGCCAGGCGCGGAGAAGGACATCGGGTTTGGCATTTTCGTAAAGGACAAGATAGACCGACTGGGCGACAGGCATTTCAAGGTTGAGGAGGGTGCGTATTTTCTCCAAGCTGCGGACAGCATAGTAGCCTTCGGCTATCATGCTCATTTCGAGTTGGGCACTCTTGACGCTGTAGCCACGGCCAATCATGGTGCCGAAAGTGCGGTTGCGACTAAATTGAGAGTAGCAGGTGACCAGCAAGTCGCCAACATAGGGAAGGAGCTGCTGCGGGTGCATCATTTCCAGCCTGTTGTCGGGATGGATGGTGCTAAGGAACTTGCGCATCTCGACAATGGCATTGCTGACCATCACGGCCATGAGGTTGTCGCCATAGCCCATGCCTAAGACAAATCCGGCAGCCACGGCATAGATATTCTTCAAGGCGGTGGCATACTGAATGCCTCGCACATCGTCGGAGGTGCTGGCATTGATGTAGCGGCAACGCATCTGCTGACGGGTACGCTCGGCGAGCTGAGGATTGCCCGATGCAGCAGTGATGAAGGTGAGACGCTCGCGCGCCACCTCTTCGGCGTGTGTGGGGCCACTGATGACTGCCAAATGGCTGGAGGGTATCTGGTAGACATGCTGGAGATAGTCGGTGACTATCTCGTCGGTTTCGGGCACGAAGCCCTTGATGCCCGACACGAGGTAGCACTGACGCAGGCGTTCGACATTGACCGACTGCAAGACATTGTGGAGAAAGGCGGTGGGGATGAGGAGATAGACGGTATCGCACTGCTCGACCACTTCCTGCGCCTCGCGGCAGAGGACAAGGCGAGAGGGGTCGAAAGACACCTCACCCAGATAGCGGTAGTTGCGGCCATGATTGGAGAGGCTGCGCCTGATTTCGGGTTCGCGGACATACCAACAGACCTTCTCGTCGGGCTGTTCGAGCAGTATCTTTGCCACCGCCGTGGCCCATGACCCACTTCCAAGGATTCCTATCATAGTACGGGAAAAATTAAGAACTAATTAGTGGCCTGTGACCAATGACACGACCGTGTGAGGTCCGTGCCATTGGTCACAAATCACTGGTCACTATTCATCTGAGTGTTTTGAGTATTTCGAGAGTCTGGTTCCAGAACATTTGGACGGTCTTGATTTCAATCTTCTCGCCTGGGGCGTGGACACCACGCAGGGTGGGGCCGTAGCTAATCATGTCCATGTTGGGATATTTCTCCCCGATGAGGCCGCATTCCAAACCGGCATGGATGGCACGGACGATGGGCTCGCGGCCATAGAGACGGCGGTAGGTGTCGACCCCCACTTTCAGCACCTTGCTGTCGGGATTGGGAGTCCAACCGGGGTAGCCATCGCCATGAGAGACATGGGCGCCAATCATGCGGAAGGTGGCCTCAATCTTCTGTGCGGCGGCGAACTTGGCACTCTCGACCGAGCTGCGCTGTGAGGTGGCGATGTGGATTTGGTGGTCGTCCATCTTGACGGAGGCGAGATTGGTAGATGTCTCGACAAAGTTCTCAATTTCGCGGCTCATGGCCAGCACACCGTGTGCGCAGGCGTAGAGGGCATTGAGGAGGTTGTACTGAGTTTGGCGGTCGATGAGGCAGGCGGGCTGTTCGATGGGCAGCAGCTCGACCTGTAGGTTGGGCTCGGTGGAGCGGAACTCGAACTTGATGTTGCGGGCAAAGTCGGCAACCATCTGTTTGAAGGCCTCCTCGTGGTCGAAAGCCACGACGATGTCGGCCCAAGCTTCGCGGGCGATGGCGTTGCGGAGGTTGCCACCGTCGATACGGGCAAGGCCAATCTTGCACTGCTCGGTGGCATTCCAAAGGATGCGGTTGAGCATCTTGATGGCACAGCCACGGCCACGGTTGATGTCGTCGCCACTGTGACCGCCCTGCAAGCCCGATACCTTGATGCGGTAGGAGGCTTCGCCTGCGGGGACGGGACGGGTGGTGTAGTCGATGGCCACGGTGGTGTCGATGCCACCGGCACAGCCTATGCAGTACTCGCCTTCGTCCTCGTCGTCGAAGTTGAGGAGGATGGAGCTCTGGAGCCAGTCGGTATGGAGGTTGGCGGCACCGGTGAGGCCTGTCTCTTCATCAACGGTGAAGAGGCATTCGAGAGGGCCGTGGGCTATTGACTTATCGTCGAGGATGGCGAGTGCGGCAGCCACACCAATGCCATCGTCGGCGCCGAGGGTGGTGCCGTCGCCGACGAGCCAGCCGTCCTCGACAAAGGCTTCAATCGGTTGGGTGAGAAAGTCGAAGGACTTGTCGCCATTCTTCTCGCACACCATGTCCATGTGGGCCTGAAGGCACACGCCAGGGGCATTCTCGTAGCCCGGATGGGCTGGTTTGCGAATGAGCACATTGCCCACCTCGTCGACAAGAGTTTGGTAGCCGTGCTGGCGACCGAAGTCTTGCAGATAGGCCGAGACTTGCGCCTCATGTTTGGATGGACGGGGGATATTCATCAGCTCGCCAAAGAAGCGCCATACGGCTGCGGGCTGGAGGTCTTTTATTGCAGGGGTCATATTGTTTGGGGGTTTAATGGATTATCGGGTTTAAAAGATAGCGTTATAACGAGATAACGAGATAACGAAATGATTAACTAAAAAACAACAACCGTCATTGCGGGAGCCGAGGTGTAGCCGACCATGACGACATAGACCACCGTACGCACGGCAAGATTCCACTCAGTGTCGGGGAGTGTGGAGTTGGTCACGAGGCGACCCATGACATCGAAAACGGCAACGTGGCGACCCTGCGCGTTGCGAACAGAAATGTGGCCCTGTCTGCCTTGGACTAAGACATCGTCGACCAGGAGCGGACGGATGGCGGTGTAGTCGTAGCCGTGGTAGCTGGTGTCGGGTTCGAGGCCGATGACGGCACCATGCCATTGGGTGAAGTCGTTGTTGCTGGGGCGCATGGCATCGAGCTTGAAGAAGCCGTTGTAAGAGCCGTTCCAACCCCAGTTGATGTAGAAGAAGTTGGTGTCGATGGCATCGGAGAAATAGCCGTCGATGACGTAGCCGTGGCCACTGGTGCCACTATGGCCTGCCTCGTTGTCGGCGACCGCCCAGCCGGCATAGTAGATGGGCTTGCCTTCGGCGAGGCTATGGTAGAGCATGGTGTGCCAAAGGCTGTCGTTGCCGATGGAGTCGCGC
Source organism: uncultured Bacteroidaceae bacterium (assembly GCA_964616965.1). Lineage (GTDB taxonomy): Bacteria > Bacteroidota > Bacteroidia > Bacteroidales > P3 > Colimorpha. The sequence continues at coordinate 6,280 of CAZTVH010000035.1, forward strand.
ATGCCCGCATAGCTGTATTTGTAGCCAAAATGACGAGGGATGCGGTAGTCGGCACCGATGGTGGATGCCATTTCGTAGAGGTGGAGACTGGTGTCGAACATGGCATACTCAGGCAGAGACCAGCAGCCGCTGCCATTCGGCGAGTAGCGCATGTTGAGCGACACACCGATGTGGTATAGCAGTGTGGAAACGGCTTCTTTCACCTCTACAGGACCATTGATGGGGACCACGTCGTCCATGTGTTCCCAGTCGTAGTAGGTGTGTTCGAAGTCGGCATATTGCTCGCCATAAGTCCAGTTGGGGTAGGCTGCAGGGTTGTCGGTACCATTGTAGGCGTGCATGCCAAAGCCATGCACGGGATAGTCCCAGTAGTTCATAATCATGCCAAAGGCTGTGGCGACACAGCCCGTCACCGAGCCGCCGGGGCAGTGGGCGTTGTAGGGCGGGTCTTGTCCCCAACGCATATTGCCCAACAGGCGGGGAATGTTGTCGTCGAGATAGTCGCCCTTGGCGGCAATGCGGGCACGAGTGACCTCTAACACATCGTCAGACTCCAGTTGCGCCCATTTCTGCTTGGTGGCAGTTGTGGCGACCATGCCCTCGGCCTTGGCGGCGGCAATCTGACAGCCGAAACGCTGCAGATGGGCATACACAGCAGGGTTTTCGGCCTGCATATTGCTCGACAAGAGGGCTCCCTCGGTGGAGAACGCCAATATCGGGGCCGCAATGTCGTCGCCACTGACCACGACAAAGCCTTCTTTAAGCACCTTGGACTGTGAGTCAGTACCCTTTAGGTTAAACAGATAGAGGTTGTCGATACCCGAGACAAACACACGCTGTATCGACCATGACTCCACATCGTCCAAAACGGCATTGTCTTTGGCGGACAGCTCCATGCTGTGCATCTGGAAAGCAGCCAACGCCACTTTCCAAGCACGCACCTGACGTACGGGAGATGCTGCTGCCGATACGGCAAAGAGCAGAGCTAATGTTGTAAAAAGAATCTTTTTCATGGGTTCTTGATTATAATATTCTTAATGGCATTCTTCAGAAGAATAGGGGCTATTACTTCATAAAGTACTCTACGCCGCTCTCAAATATACCTTGGTCTTGTTCGCCATAGATATTGAGATAGGTGCCTTCGCGACGACGCTCGCTGTGCGCCATCTTGCCCAACACACGGCCGTCGGGGCTGGTGATGCCCTCGATGGCCATGTAGGAGCCGTTCATGTTGTAGGGTTCCTGCATGGTTGGGGTGCCATCGAGGTCGACATACTGGGTTGCCACCTGTCCGTTGGCAAACAATTGGTCGAGCCACTCGGAGGTTGCGACAAAGCGACCCTCGCCATGCGAGATAGGCACCACATAGCTTCCACCCAGTTTGGCCTTGCTCATCCAAGGCGAGAGGTTGCTCACTACCTTGGTGTGGGCTATCAGGCTCTGGTGACGGCCGATGGTGTTGAAGGTCAGCGTAGGCGAATCGACACTCTGTGGACGTATCTCGCCATAGGGCACAAGACCCAGTTTCACCAATGCTTGGAAACCGTTGCAAATGCCCAGCATCAGGCCGTCGCGCTCCTTCAGCAGCTGCATGACGGCATCGGCTATCTGTGAGTTGCGGAACACACTGGTGATAAACTTGGCACTGCCTTCTGGCTCATCGCCCGCCGAGAAGCCTCCGGGAATCATCACCATCTGGCTCTCCCCGATGGCACGGGCAAAGGCATCGACGCTCTCGCGTATCTGGTTGGCATTCTGGTTGCGGAACACGAGCGTCTCCACCTCGGCACCCGCCCGTAGGAAAGCACGGGCCGAGTCGTACTCGCAGTTGGTGCCGGGGAATGTGGGAATGAACACCTTGGGCTTTGCCACCTTGTGCTTACACACATACACTTTCTTTGCGGTGTAGAGCGGCTTATCCTCCATTGGGGTGGCTTCGGCATTGCTCTTGGTGGGGAAAATGTCTTCCAGGCGGCTTGTCCATGCTTGCAGCATCTCATCCATCTCGATACGCTCGTTGTCGACCAGAAACACGGGGTCTGCGGTCACACGGCCTATCTTGCGCGCCACTGCGGGCAGCTCACCGCAATTCTCCACCTCCACCACTATGGCACCATATTTCTTCTCAAACAGTTCGTCAACGCTAAATTTACCGTCGAAGCAGACACCCAACCTATTGCCGAAGGCCATCTTGCTCACCGCCTCGGCTATGCCGCCGAACCCTACGGCATAGGCCGACTTAATGGCACCCCTGCCCACTGCTTGGCGCAACACCTTGTACATGGCCAGTAGCATACGGTAGTTGGGCATCTCCATCTTGTCGGGCTTGATTTCGAGCAAATACAGATAGTTGCCAGCCTGCTTCAATTCGGGCGTAACCACATGCTTCATGTCGCTGATGCCCACGGCAAAACTGCACAACGTCGGTGGCACGTCGATGTCGTTGAATGTGCCACTCATCGAGTCCTTGCCGCCAATGGCAGGCAGCTTCAGCCCCATCTGGGCATGGTAGGCACCCAGCAGGGCACTGAAGGGCTGACCCCAACGATAGGGGTCTTTGCCTAGTTTCTTGAAATATTCTTGGAAGGTGAGGCGCACCTTCGACACATCGCCGCCTGCAGCAGCCACCTTTGCCACCGAATCCACCACGGCATACACCGCTCCGTGGAAGGGACTCCAACTGCTCAGATAGGGGTCGAAACCATAGCTCATCACCGTCACGGTATTGCACTTGGCAGTCAAGGTGGGCAGCTGGCCTATCATGCTCTGCGTAGGTGTCATCTGAGTCTTGCCACCATAGGGCATCACAACGCTGCCTGCACCTATTGTGCTGTCGAACATCTCCACCAAGCCCTTCTGCGAGCAAACGTTGAGGTCTGAAAGGTTCTGCAGCCAACGTTCTTTCACACTTGCTGTGGTAGCCTCGGTGGGATAGGTCTCTTGTGGCAGAGCCACTTTCACTGCGGCCTCCTGATGCGCACCGTTGGTGTCGATAAAGCGACGGCTGAGGTTCACCACCTCTTTGCCACGCCAGGTTATCACCATGCGGGGCTCCTCGGTGACGGTGGCGACCACCACGGCCTCCAAGTTCTCCTCGTCGGCGTACTGCAGCATCTTGTCCACATCCTTGGGGTCAACCACTACGGCCATACGCTCCTGGCTCTCGCTGATGGCCAGTTCTGTGCCGTCGAGGCCAGCATATTTCTTGGGCACCTTGTCCAGATTGATGAGCAGGCCATCAGCCAATTCGCCGATAGCCACGCTCACGCCACCTGCGCCGAAGTCGTTGCACTTCTTAATCAACGACGACACCTCCTCCCTGCGGAACAGTCTCTGTATCTTTCTTTCTGTAGGGGCGTTGCCCTTCTGCACTTCGGCACCGCAAGTGGTCAGCGAGGCGGTATTGTGGGCTTTCGAGGCACCCGTCGCACCACCACACCCGTCGCGACCGGTTCTGCCGCCAAGCAGTATCACCACATCGCCGGGGTCGCTGGTTAGCCGCTTTACCTGTCGGCGCGGTGCCGCCGCTATCACGGCACCTATCTCCATACGCTTGGCCACATAGTCGGGATGGTATATCTCGTTCACCAATCCTGTCGCCAACCCTATCTGGTTGCCATAGCTGCTATATCCGTGTGCGGCGGTGGTGACAATCTTACGTTGAGGCAGCTTGCCCGGCAGGGTCTCGCTGAGAGGCTTCGTCGGGTCGGCAGCTCCCGTCACACGCATCGCCTGATAGACGTATGTGCGTCCGCTCAACGGGTCGCGGATGCAGCCGCCCAAGCAGGTTGCCGCGCCACCGAAAGGTTCTATCTCCGTGGGATGGTTATGAGTCTCGTTCTTGAAATTGACAAGCCATTCCTCCCTTCGTCCGTCCATCACCACCGGCACCACGATGCTGCAGGCGTTAATCTCATCGCTCACCTCCTGATCGTCCAGCAGTCCCATCTTGCGGATACGCTTGGCGGCAAGGGTTCCAATATCCATTAGGCAGACATACTTGTCGTCGCGTCCCACATACTGGTCCTTGTGGTCAGCCAGATACTGTTGAAACGCACCCTCTATCAGCGGACGGTAATAGCCCTCGTCAAACTCCACGTCGGTCAGTTCTGTCGCAAAGGTGGTGTGCCGACAGTGGTCGCTCCAATAGGTGTCCAGCACCCGTATCTCGGTCATGCTGGGGTCGCGGCCCTCCTCGTCGTGGAAGTAACGTTGATTATGCTCAAAGTCGGCCAGCGTCATTGCCAGCCCCAACGAGTCGTACAACAGCTTCAGTTCCTCTGCAGACATATCCTTGAAGCCGTCGAAAACCTTCACATCCTCTGGTTCATCGTAGTGTTCCGCCAAAGTATCGGGCTTCTCCTCCGATGCCACACGGCTATCCACGGGGTTCACACAATGCTTCACCAAGGCAGCGCGCTGCTCCTCAGTAAGGACACCGCTCACCACATAAGTCGTTGCCGAGCGGATGATAGGCTGTTCGGCAGGGTTGAGTAGGCGCACACACTGCTCCGCACTATCGGCCCGCTGGTCGAACTGTCCGGGCAAATACTCCACTGTAAACACAAAGTCGCCCTCCCCATGAGGAAATGTGTCCTCATACACATCATCCACTGGCGGCTCTGCAAACACCGTCACTTTAGCCTTCTCGAACGTCTCGTCTGAGACATTCTCAATATCATAGCGTACCAATGCACGCACCTCTTCAGAGGCTATACCCAGATATGCTGCCATCTCACCTTGCAACTCCTTCGCCACAATGGCATACTCAGGTTTCTTTTCAACGAAAATTCTTCTTATCATATCATTTGAACGTGTTAATTCGTTAATGTGTCAATTCATCAGTCGCGTTTTTTCACTGGCGACCCACTTGCCAGTACCACCCCTTGGGGTTCTTGGCGTGCATTGGAGCAAAAAACTCAAGCATCCTCGCCACATCGGCATCAAAATCCCCACTCGGCACAATCGTAGGTCCATAACCTGCACACTTCGTCTTAAAATCCATATAGCCCAATGCCACAGGCACCTCAGCTCGCATGGCAATCTCATAGAAGCCACGTTTGAAGCGTTTCACCGCCTTGCGCGTCCCTTCGGGTGTTATCACCACACACACGTCGTTGCTCGCTTGCAGCACCTCCACGGCACGCTGCACCAAGTTGTTGTGCCTATTGCCACGGTCAACTGGCACTGCTCCCAAACCTTTTAAAATCGGATTGGTTACAAAATTAAAGAACTCCTTCTTGATAAAAATCCTTGGCTTCACTCCTGCGGCAAACAACACCGCCGCACCCACAAAAAAGTCGGCAATGCTCGTATGCGGAGCCACCGCCACCACACAATGCCGCAGCTCTGGCCGCTCCGCCAAGTCTGGAATATCAAACTTCCAGCCGCACACCTTCACTATCCATATCCAAAACTTCTTCATTGATAAATATATATACAAATGTCAAGTATCAAAATAACACAATAACTTGATTGCAAATATACAAAAAAAAATCCACTTTCCTCCCTTTTCTTTCAAACTTTAACAATTCTGTGGCCTACGCCATGCAAGTCGATTAAGCCAACAAAAAGATTTTTCTTGCCAATCAAAAAAAATAGTTATCTTTGCAAAAACAAAACAAACATCGTCACACCCACAACGACGTATGTTTCAACAGGAAAGATGGCAGAGCGGTCGAATGCGGCGGTCTTGAAAACCGTTGACCTGCGAGGGTCCGGGGGTTCGAATCCCTCTCTTTCCGCTGAATAAACGCTGCAATACTCACGTTGCAGCGTTTCTTTTTTTCCACACACAACGACACTGGGGTATAATGTGCACTTTTTTTAGTGCATGTCAGAATTATTTTGTATTAATCACCCCGAAAGGGTGAGATATGAATAAAGTTGCGGAAGTGAAGACCAGGGTCGAACTTGTTCGAGCTATGCCGAGTAGAAGCAACGTCTCGAAGAAACACCGTACGCAGTGCGGTGATTATCTGTGGCAATGGGAGGGGGTCCCAACAGGGACGCGACACTAAAACAAACAAATAGAACCCTCCTTGTGTTCTACATTTCATTCATACTCATTCCTGCCATCTTGACCTCTTTGCCGCAATACTGATGACGTTGCATCATCTCCACTTTCTCTTGCAGCCGTGTGGGACTGTTTTTTTCGGATTACACATCACCTCGTATGCTTCCACCTCTCCTTCCAACGTCTCTGCGACAATGTCTATCTCAAACTCATCGCTCTACCCCTGCCTGTCAGCACCACAAATCTGCTATAGTCCTCATAGGCTTGCCGCTACATATCTGCTTTTGCATCTCCA
>CAZTVH010000036.1:0-1991 GCA_964616965.1 uncultured Bacteroidaceae bacterium
CAATACACCAACCACATATATTGTTTTTACAGATTCCCTGACAATTAGCATTTGCGTAACACTTTATACTGTCACTTTTATTCCATGAATTCATTGGATTCCTCATGCCGCGTATAGCATGTTCAAATCCCCATATGTCTACATTATTAACCTTTATCATTTCTTTCACCTCTCTCTAAGAACCAAATTACAACATCAACGATAATACGTCCTGTAATGGTTCCAAGTACTATTTGCCAAAATATGCTCATTGTTTTGCCCTTCTTTCTGATTCCAAAATATTCTTAGTCCAGAGCGCATCGTACTCATCTTCTTTACCTGCTTCATAGGCAATGTAATTCATTACTGCGTAAATGCCGTGCATGAACGCTTTCTTACCGTGCTTTGAATCGTGGACACCGCAGAACAGGTCACACTCTATTAAAGTCTTGTACACTTCTTCCCAAGCGTTCACCACTCAGCCTCCGCCATCCTCGCACCACAGTATGGACAATAGTTAAAATAACCATGTTCTCTGTGTACATCCATTTGATAGCCACATTCTGAGCAATTCGCGAAGTAGTCCTCATCATTAGAACCAATCCATTTTCCATATCTAACTGGTTCTGCATCAACTGATGGCTGTGCTTCGATATCTTTCAAAAGAACACCTGGTTCTGACATAAGTCCATTCGAATACGAATACTCAACAATTTTTGCTTTCTTAACCAATATATCCGCATCAATCAGCCGTGTCATTATCTTCCTCTTCCTTGCTCAGTTCCTCAATCATCTCGTCAATCTGCCGCTTCAAATAATCTGAGTACGCCTGCATACCTGCCACAACGACAGACATGATTACATGGGCAAGTAGGATTGCGTAAATCAGTGCTTTCATTCGTCATCCCTCCCGAACCATGATTTGATTTTCTCAACAAGGATCTGTCCGAGTTCAGTCTCCTCGAACATCATCCATGCGAATACCATGAAGGCGACTCCGAGAGATCCAAATAAGGAAATGAGCATAAATGCAAATACGTATTCAATCATTCTTCTTTCCTCTCTGCCCACTTGTATAAATCCAATGCGTCCCAGTTTATCGAGACTCTCACCACATTTTCACCAACCGCTTCCAATTCTTGAATTTCCGCTTTGTATATCGGCAATAACAGCGAGGATGAAGTCCCCACTTCATCAACATCATCCCATCCATCTCCGTTTGGTCTGCAAATCTGGATTTTTTCAATTTCTGAGTCCCTGTTGTAATCAATGGCATCAAGTAATTGCCATAATTTAATTCCTGCTTTCATTCTTCTTTCCTCTCTGGCCATTTCATTGCTAATAATTCTCGAAAATATTCTTCCGTGCGATTCTCATAGTCGATTTCAATATTTTTTCTTTCGCAGTATGCCACCATTGCATGAGCGCATTCATTCGGTAAGTCACTGCCCCTGCAATCATCACACTGGATTCCATATCCACATGCGTTTATGCCGTTTCTTTCGCTTTCTTCTCTAATGGCATCTGAATCACAGTATTCTTGAAATGCCTTCTCCCATTTCTCATATGTCGGATACGATGAACACCATAAACACCTGCTATGACAATTCTTGCATCTGTTCATTATTTACCCTCTGCCCATTCAATTTCCTGCCCACAATACGGACAACATACCCATGTCTTGTATATTCTTCTCAAACACTTTGGATTTCCGCAGTACCAAACATCGAAAAGATTCTTTTTGCCGTACTGTTTTCTGTACGGATACTTTGCATAGAAGTTATTTGTGCCTCGCTCACCGTTATTGTCAACAAGGACAAGCCCGTTGTAATATCGCAGGATGCTCATTCATCCACCTCTGCTTCTAACCATTCAAGTTTGCATTGACCACATTCTCTTAGTGTTGGTTCTTTTTCCATGATTCTGCAATGTCATCTTTCATCACCTGCGAAATATGGACAATTTATTTTGTACTCAACCATCGAAAGATATGATGCACCGCCGTCATCAAT
>CAZTVH010000036.1:2001-8842 GCA_964616965.1 uncultured Bacteroidaceae bacterium
TTAGCCATGTACTCACGGTTTGTCATTCTTCTTTCCTCTCTGCATCATCAATTTCTTTTTTATGAATGCACTGACTTTTTCGTAAACGGCAGTAAACTGTGTCTGCATCATCCTTCCGCTTATATGAATGTGGACATATCATGCAGAAACGATACCACTTTTCAATATCATCGTTCATTCTTCATACCTCGCGCCGTACAGTCTCGCACCACAGTGTCTGCAATACAGTTCATCCTCAACATGTTGAACCATCACATGGTCATCACATTCTGAGCAGACTAATTCAATACCGCCGTAGACATTTGTTCTGCCAGTGCGAATCCAATAACCGTGCTTAGTAGGTCTTGTCACTTCAATTGGTTCCACTTTGATGGTCGGCTGATTATCAATAAGCACACGAAGCCAATTTGCCATGTATTCGTCATAACATAACTTTTGAATCTGCTCTGTTAGAACAGTTGCATCAATCGGTCTGGTCATTTTTCACCCCTCCTATTTTTCTGATATTTCTGCTCGTTAATATAGCGGCATTGTAAATTCTTTTGTGCTTTTTTCTCCTACTTAATATTATCGACCTACGCAATATCTGGGTCTTCCCACTCTTCATCTAACAAATACTCATACCAATAGTCTTCGTCATGCAAATCATCGCGGTCACCATATAAGTCAATTCGCTGATGAATGTACGCCAACTTTTTTGCAGCCTTACGCAAAGCCTTTTCTGGTACTGCTTGCACCGTTGGCTCTGCATCAATCGCATACCGATAACAATAATCAAACTCTTGGAAATACGTTTCATCTTCTACATACGGCAACTTATCTGCATCAATTAATCTCACTGACCACTACCTCCTAAATGAGTTAATTCCATTTCTTGCATTCTACGTGACAGCACCTTCTTGCACGATGACATCAATTCTTGCGCATTATCAACCTTACTTTTCATAATTCGATATGCTCGGTTGTAACAGATATTAGTTAACTGTTCTTGTTGACTAGCCAACTCTGCTTGACTGTCTTTATCTGCAACAGTTCCACGTTCAAGTTTCGACCGTTCAGAGTGATACATTTCTTTCCACACTGCTTTAGAAATATCATCCCTAACGCCTAAGTGTTCACACATACCACCTGCAAAGTAAATATATGTTGAAAGATTCATGCACCAATCTTCTAATTCTACATCAGTTGGAGGATTCTGTCCATCTGCTAAACACTCACGAATAAACCCAACATACTTATCTAAATCTTTACAATAAGGATTAATAATTGATTGAACAATGTTATCGATGGATTTTGAATTATCCTCTACGTGCTGTTGAATCTTTTCAATCTCTCCTAAATTTAAATTATCGTAAATGCTCATTTTTTACCCTCAAAGTTACTAAAGAAACTTTCCATGTCGTACTCAAAGAACACTCTCTTTTTCTTACCTGCAATATTTACTTTTTTAATAAACAGGTCGTCATATCGAATACTCTTTTTTCCATAACCTTCTGCATGTTGTAATTCTTCTATAGATACAAAGTATGTAACATCCTTATCTATAAACCAGACGATTACTCCTGCAATCACACCATCAATCTCAGACTTTTCAAGTAATCCTGACCACTGTCTATCTGTGATATTCGTTAATGGAAGAACATTACCGTGAACAGATTTACACTCAATGTAATATTCATACGGATAATGATAAACGATGAAATCACAGATGTTTCTACCACCCAGATATCCGGTAGTCTGGTCATGTATTCTATCGATACTTGTTTCTGGAACTTTTAAAAATGCAGACTTAACAAGTTCCTCAAATTGTTTACCTCTATTTATTGTCATACGTTAATGCTCTCTCCACAATATCGTGCAGTCTATTATACTCCTCATTGATAAGTTTAACTGCTTCAGCAAACTCCACATCTTTATCAACTAGCACTCTATAAGGTGCAGAATTTACATATCCGAATACTGCTTTTTCTAATGTTGCATAATAGGTCTGATATCGATAAATAGGATTTCCTTTTTTATCTTTTCCCATAAACTTCTGAAGAATAAAGCAGTTTGGGTCAAGTTCAATATACCAGTCATCTTCCAGATGAATCATCATTTGCCTCCATGCTTATACTTAACATCATCAATTGGGTCAACTTCAAGATTCTCTGCTGATACCCAAATAGTTTTATCTCCGATTTTAATTCTGTATCGCTTCTCTGTAAGAGCCTCAAAACAATTAACAACTTCACCTAATACAAACACTTTTGTTCCAATCTTAATATCTTTCATTTTCCTGTACTCCCCAACCCTCCGGTTCTTTCTTCTGTAGTTTCATCATTTTCAGTAACATAATATTTTGTAAAAATTCCCTGCATATATCTATCACCAGCGTGAATCGTATATTCATCATCACTAGTATTAAAAATAAATGCCTGAATTGTATCCTTATAATCTGAATCAATAATTCCTACTGAATTTGTTAATGTTATTCCTTTCTTACCTAAAGATGAGCGAATGAACAACTGAAGAACAAATCCATCATTCATCTTAACTCTTACGCCAGAGTCAAAATGAACAAACCAATGAGGAGGAATTGTTATTGTTATAGGTGATACAAAATCATATCCTGCACTACCAACAGTCTTTCGCACAGGCTGTAAAGTTTCATCATCACAGATAAACTTGCCTGATACATTTGAGTTATACACACTACTTAATCCCATTAATTACTATCTCCACATAAATCACATATACTTCTATATCCACAATATTGACAGAACTTTGCATCCGCCTCTTCTGGCTTCGGCGGAACAGTTTTCTTATTTACATACATATCACACTCTTCAATTCTACCAACAAGTTCTTGCTTCATATCATCTGTAACCGTAAACATGTATGATTTCATATCAAGATAATCTCTATTGATATATACGAATATGACGTTATCAATACCAAACGCTACAGAATATGCAGTACCTTGATTATAATGCTTTGGGTCTACACCGGAACGATTTCTCCACTTATAACTCGTCTCTGTTTTAATTTCCAAGATATAGTACTTACCTTTATATCTAATAATACCATCGCACAGAAACGATAGGTTCAATACGTTGTGATACAGTTTTGTTTCCATACCACTCTTTGCAATAATTGTCAGATAATCTAAATTCCTATTCTTCACGAATTCCGCAACATCGACATACTCACAATCAATTCCATTATTGTGCATGTCTGTAACAGACCTCTGAATAAACTCATGAATATCTGAACCACTTTGTGTTATGCCTACCATTTCATAACTTGCAGTACCTTCGTCAACATCACTTCCAATTCTCTGATAATACATGTTTCTAATGCAGTTCATCGAAGAAGGTTTATACGTCTGCGAAGGTTTTCTTTTACTCTTATTAGCCGAAAGTTCTATAGAACGTTTCAAATCGGCTAAAAACTCTGCTTCTGCAGGCAACTCTGATTTAACAGAGTCGAGTAGGCGCATTACATTCTTTAAACTACTTCTTGTTCTTGCCACGCTTTTTCTTTTTCTCCTTTTCTTTTAACTTATCTACCAATTCTTTTGCTTCTTTCAATGTACGAGCAAAGCCGTCTGCTCTGAATACATTAATTTCTCCATCTTCTTGAATCTGATGAATTCTCCAAGAGCCGCCATAGGTTGATTTTACAAATCTATAACCATTATATTCATGCTCTTTATAAATGTAATCTACCATAATGCTACTACATCACCATCATCATCTACTTCTGCTTCACAAACACTGCCATCAACACTTCCGTAAGTGTACCAATAATTACTTCTCGGATCATTACCGAAATATACTTCTGTGTCAGGAGAATAATCTTCAAGAATTGCGATTAACTCCTCAACTGTTAATGTTGGCTTACACTGGTCTGGCGAATAGCCCTGTCTTGTTGCTGATAATACAATAATACTTTTACTCATAATTTCCTCACTTTCTATTCTGTATGCTTAAAGATACATTAATATTGTACATCATATTATATTAACTTGCAATAATAAAAAGCGACACGTAGTCGCTTCTTTTTTATTCAAAATCGTCTAAGAATGCTACCATATTAGTCAACTTATCATGACTAATGGTAAGTGCTGTATCAATTCCGAAATACATTGTAATCGTTTCAGACGGGACAGACTTTATCTGAGCCTGCAACATTTCGATATCAATCAAACAAGATAATTCCTTAACATTTGATTTTGACAGATACTCAATCGCTTCTACACCAGAATTACTTCTAGAGTCCACAATAAGTTTATCCTCTGTAAACGTAAGTCTAATTCCGTTCTTATCATACGGATTAACAAATAATGCTAATCTATCCAAAAGTTGTAAAATGTCAGTCTTAGATACCGAACAAGATGAATCTGTTGTTACACTAATAAGGTTATTAATAGCATCAATCGAATAATCTTCAATTCCGCTCATCTTCTTTCCATAAATCTTAATTGTATCTGAAACGAACGTAATTGAACCATCCTTATACATTGTATATTTAATTTCTGTATCTGAAATAATTCCGACAAGATTCATCAACTCAGCACTAATAAGTGTTGGTACATTAAACAGTTTTGTATCCAATCTCGCAATCTTATATGTATCAGTGCCAACTACAGTGTCTCCTACATAATAACCCATATAACACGGTGCTTCTGGCGTTACTGCAAGTGCTGGTTTAACAGATGTTAAAATTGAATTGATTGTACTACTACTAATTGTTCCCTCATCAATAACTTTAGAATCAAGTTTCCTAAACTTATCTGGAAACTTAACTATCGAACCATTTTCATCGAATGGGAACTCAAGTTTATAAGTACCGTTTCCTTTAATCTCTAAATAATCGTCCGTGACATTCATAATCACGGTATCACAGGTCATTTTAGAAATTAACTTTGCAAACATGTCTGCGGACACAGCAACATCAAGTTCATCTCCGATAACAGACTCACTATTTACATACATATAATTTGTAGCATCAGACGTAATAAGTGTTAACTTATTATCCTCACATTTAATTCCAATAAGACCTGTAATTGGCAGTAACTTGTTGTTTGTAACGGCTTTTGTTGCTTTTGACAGCATTTCTTGAAGGGTTATTGTTTTAACTGTAATTTTCATTTTTAATTTTCCTTTCTTGTTAATATATAGAATATAGGTGTATCACAAAGTGCTATCAGTGCTTTCACTAAAAATTGTCCTAAAATCATTGCAAACATAGTATTCAACATCACAGGATCAAACAACCAGCCAAAACCTAAACCGAAAGCAATCATTACATACACAACGCTATCAATAAATTGACTTGTTATTGTTCCTACATTATTCCAAATCCATCTACCGCCTCGTCTACTACCGTGTTTATTAATGTATGCTGTTCTAATTTTATGAAAAATATATACATCCCACTTCTGCGAGATAATAAATGCTACTAAACTAGCAACTGTAAATACCCAGTTTTGACCTAATAATTTAATATAACTTACTTGCATGTCAGCATCAACTTCAGGTAAATATCTTGCAATTATAATTATAACAGTAGATACTATCTGACAAATAAAACCGTACATAACTGCGAGATTTGCTTCTTTTTTACCCCAAATTTCACCTATGATATCTGTAACTAAAAATGTTATAGGATAACAAATAGCACCGACAGTCATAGTTATTACACTTGATCCTAAATGAATACCTGTTGTAAATACTTTTGAGGCGATAGCATTTGCAGTAACTAATGCAACTCCGAATAACATGTAAAGTAAATATAAATTTTCCTGTGTTTTCTTCATAATAACTCTCCTTCATTTAATAAGTTGGTAAGGATAAACAACTATCCTCATTTAATAAGTTGGTAAGGATAAACAACTATCCTCATTTAATATGTTGGTAGGACTAAACAACTAAACTAATTATTTTACTACATAAATAACCTCCCTGTTTTAAATACTGTAGGTCCTTTATACACATAATTTTCTGCCCATAATTTCATCACATCAATGTTATAATTTAACCTAACAGTATAATCTGAACATACACTATCAAATGAATAACCTCGTGAACTAACAATATCTTCTATTGTACTACGAACATCGTCATGCATCGATTGAATATTATTTTTATTAAACTTTGTACCGTCACTGACTTGAACTACTGATAAATCATCTAACAAAATTCCGCCGTTAATTGCTACTTGTAACCATGTTGTAGAGTCTGCACTATAGAAAGGAAATGATTCTAATATTTTAGGTACAGTTATTCCAAACGCATGGACTTTCACATTAGGGTTATTACTACTTTTTATAATCGAAAATATTTCAGAAAAATACCTACATTGTAAATCTGTTGATACTCCATGTCTTCCGCCTATACCGATATAATCAATATACTGACCGTTTATTTTAGTATTCAATATCCTTAATAATCCGCTATGTGGCTCACCGAAATGATAAATAGGTAATAAATTACAATTTGTTGTAATTCTATCCTTCATATATAAATAATTTAACCAAGATTTTTCACAACAATCTCGTGCAGTTTCAGCAGTTAATGTAGGAAACGGAATTACATCAAGAGAAACAAATATAGGAATATTACTATGTGCATTTATGTAGTTAATATATTCATCAATATCAACAACCTTTCCTGCGTGTGCTACAGAAAATGCACCACTATCAATAAATAATTTATTCGCTACTCCATCTGATTCCCACCAATCAACTACTCTGCGCTCATTCGATTGTGATAATAAACGATTCGCCCGTATTGAACGTAAATACTCGTCAGCACTTTTACTACCCCATCCGGCAAAATATAAATTAAACGCCATT
>CAZTVH010000036.1:8852-12510 GCA_964616965.1 uncultured Bacteroidaceae bacterium
AATATCAATCATTCTTTTAATCGAAAACGCCCAGGTACTAACATCATATTTAGGAACATAGTCAGAGACTAGTGCATCACGTACCATCCGATATGCATCCTCAATAGTGTCATATCTAAATTCACTAGGAACAGTTTCAACATAACTTAACTTATTAGGAACAACAACTATATTTTGTAATGCCATACATTCCAATGTAGAATATCCAAAAGTTTCTTGTTCAGCAAACGACACCATAACTTTAGATTTACCTAGAAGTTTAAAGTATTCATCACGATTCTTTGTTTCAACAATTGTTTTAACCGGTAAAAATTCAATATTTTCTTTTTTCAAATACTTAACTAAATCGTCAAACAATTCCGGATGTTTTTCTTCATCAATACGATGTGGGAAAACCAAAATTTTCTCTTTATTTTGCGACAAATATTTTGCACGTAATTCATCTCCATAAAACGGTAATCCAGTAACATATATTTTATCCTCTAAACCGGGAATCATTATAGAATTGTATAACAATAATTGTTTGTGAAAATCAGTTGCCACAAATATCTTATCAATATCTTCAAACCAAGATGCTTCTAAATATTTTCCCCAACTTCTCATACCGTTTCTATATGTAAAATCGTGCGAATCATAAGTACCTGCATGAAATATTCCGCAAATTTCAAATTTCATATTCAACATTTTACGAATATAAAATAAACTCTCAAGACCGGGAAACCATAAATCAGCAAAGAAAATTTTATCACAATCTAAAACTTCGCCTAATTTAATCTTTTTAATAAGATTATTTAATTGGCTAAATTTAAACAAGTGAGTTCCACAAGCATCTAAAACTCCTCCGCTTGTTACTCTTGTTGAATCTGTCTCTCCTAAAATTGTTTCAAATTCCACTGAATTATTAACAAATTCACGTTCAAACTGCTCTATCCAATCAGCAGTGTATCTCGTCTCATACGGTTCTATCGGTAAATAAAATATCTTCATATTAATCGTCCTTTCTATAAACTTCGACATCACCTGCATATTGCCCGTCACTTAATGTATCAAGCAAGGTGGTATTAAACTTATCAAGATTTATAAGTCCTACCTCATCATCAGTTCTATATTTAAAATTAATCTTATTAGATTTATACGGAATATGTGTTCGTAAGATTATAAAATCAAATCGGTCTACAGCACATTTAGGTACCTCAACAGAACTTTCAACTCCTAACATAAATATATCAGGAAAAATATCAAGATTATCTAAAAATGACCAATTTAAAATATCTACCTCACCTGCTCCAAAATAAATACACTCAATATTATCAGGAATAATTGTTAATATATCAAAAACAATATTTACATCAGGATTACTTGACTCTACAAATAACGTTAGTTTTCCATATGACGGATTATGTTCTACATCTACTCCGTACCACATTCTCATATATCTATTTTATCTCCATACCATTGTCTTGTTATTTCAACATCACATTTAATAGGAATTGTAAGTTTATCTGATGCGGCTTCAGACATTAACTCTGCGAATCTTTCAGAACATTCCTTAACATTCTCCTCTGGACATTCAGCAATTAATTCATCATGAACTGGAATTAATAATCTGAATCCTAAATCTTTTAGTCTCTGGTCTGTTCCTACTTTAATCATTGCTAACTTTGACATATCTGCGGCACTGCCTTGAATTCTTGCATTTACACACTGTCTTTCTGCATCCGCAATTTTCATTCCATTATCAATTACCCAGATACCTTCTTTATTGGCTCGTTCAAAAATCTTACGTTTATCCCACGGCCGTGCATTGCGCAACAATCTATAATACTTGTCAGCAATATCATCCGGGACAATATCTTCGGATGATGACGGCTCTCCACTAAAGTTAAGCAAATCGTCTGTTGGTTTTGCACCATCTTTCCACTTGAACTCGTATTCAGGTAATTGTAAATCGGGCAATCTTCTTTTTCTACCCCACAGAGTAGTAACGTATCCTTTTTCATAAGCCATATCCAAACTATCTTGTTCAAACTTTGGAATTGCAGGAAATCCTTTGAATACAGAATCTTTTATTTTCTGAGCCTTTTCAGTAGTTGTTCCCAACTGTTCAGCAATGCTTGGCACACCTCTTCCATAGAGCACCCCGAGCAATATTGATTTTGCTTGGCTACGCCTATTTTTCCCATCAGGATTGGTAGTGCCATCGGGTCTAAACTCAAGGCAATTCTCATAAGTTGTGTTGAAAGATAACGCCGCAATTTCAGCATATAAATCCTTTCCTTCTCGATACGCTTGTATCATCTTTTCATCGCCACACATCTGTGTCATAACTTTTGGCTCTTGCTGTGAATAGTCACTACTCATAAGCACATACCCATCAGTTGCTTTGAACATCTTTCTGATATCTTTGTTATGACTAGGAATATTCTGTAGATTCGGGTCACTTGAACTAAATCTACCAGTATCTGCTCCGTACTGATTGAATGAACAGTGAATGCGACCGTCAGCACTGACACAATTAGGTAACTTATCAATATATGTCGATAATAATTTTGCTACCTCTCGATAGTCTAATATTATCTGACATAATTTTACCACATCATCAGATGAATCGGTAGATAATTTCTTTAAAATTGCTTCTCCAGTACCTCTAGGAGTTTTCTTATCAACTGACTCTGCTCCTAGAATATCGTACAGAAGTACTGCTATCTGACTGGGACTTGCAATGTTTATAGGATTATCTAATTTAACGTTTTCGTGCGTTTTAACGAACGAATCTATGACATGTGAATATTTCTTCATCTCTTCATTAAATCGCTCTGTAATCGCTTCTAATCGCTTGTTATACGTATCTGAGAGTGAATGCGCATACTCAATATCAAGTTCAATTCCAGTGTCTTCCATATCACATACAACTTCAACACACGGCATCTCAATTTCATGAAACACATGCGCTAAATTCCGCATATCTTCTCTAGGGTGGTCATAACGTAACCACTCTTTCTGAAACTGATATAATTCATAGGTAACTATAGCATCGTGTGCGGCATATAAATAGAATGTATTAACAGGAATTTTATCTGCGCTTATGCCCTTAAATAATGCATCGAAACTAAACTCATCTTCTGCACCATTCAGAACATACTTCTGATGTAATGCTTTCAGACCTTTGTGTGGCTCATTTTCATTCATTAATCTACTTGCTAAGTAACAATCCCACCAACAATTAAGATATACACCTAATTGATTTCGAATAACTCTAATATCGAATTTGGCATTAAACATTATCACTTTCGTATCAGCAAGCACACACCTTTGTAATGCATCTCCTACTACTCTTTCAGATAATTGATTATCCACTTTATTACCTGTAATATATGACACATGATTAATCGGCACATACGCTGATTTCTGATTAGGAGTGTACAAGCATAAACCGACAATTTTGTCATTCATTGGGTCTAGACCGGTAGTCTCTGTATCAATCGATATGACATCATTATCGATACAATCCGAAATGTAATTATTTAATTCATCTTCAGTCTGGATTATTACATACTCATCTGCATATTTTCCTAGATGAGTTTCTACCATTGTTTTAATCTGCGTTATCTGTGACAGCAAACCACTGCTTTTTACAACAGTGGTCGCTATCTTAGAT
>CAZTVH010000037.1:0-11669 GCA_964616965.1 uncultured Bacteroidaceae bacterium
GCCGGATTGGGCATCAGCCGCACATAGCGCGACAAGTCGCCCCCCTCTTCCGGCACCACTATCCCTTCGTGCTGCGTGGTGTCGCTATGGCTTGTGTCTGCCACCTCGTGGTGCAGCCTCCATCGTACGGAGCTCCACCCGCTCCAACGCAGCGTGTCGTACTCGCGGCACACCGTCCGCACATACGCCACCATCGGTATGTCGTTGTAGGCAGTGTCGGTAAACTGCCAGCGGTTGCCATTCACCGTCACGATGGTGCCATCCTCCGCTGCTATGCCCTCGCGCCCATACGACAGCTCAAACTCCGTGTGCAGGCTGTCCTGCGCCCATTGCACCGTCACCGTGTCGGTGTAGCTCCCCCTCGCAAACAGCCCGCTCACCCTCGGACACTCCGGCGCGTGGGCAAACGTTGTGTCCACCACCCTAATGATAGGCAAAATCATAAGAAACTGGTTCGACTGTACCCAATACCACTCGTTTAGCGGAGTATAAGGCGGATCATAATGATACAACTTCCATAAAGTAGGAATAGTACATGTGTCATCTTTAATATAATTAAATAAGTGTGGGGCAAATGTTAAATAATGGCACCTACTATTCTGACTAGAACGGTAGGTTCCACCTATCTGCTCAAAATGGGAGGTTCCTCCTACATAGAACGAATCGTACACCACGATGGTGGTGTCAAAATAAAGGTCGAAAATCTTTATCCCGATCAGCTTAGTATTGTCATAACTGAAATCAACCATACCCGGAGCACCTGGCCAGATATCTCCACAATCGGTGTAATTGACTAGCCAACGGCCATCAGGGCGGCCAGCCGTGTCGGTCTCATCCCACTGCAACTGACCCTTCAGCTCAAAAGTATCGGGCCTGGCCTCGTATAGCAGCAAATACTCCGGCCTCGCAGTTGACCGCAGCTGATCGAAGAAAACTGCAGCAGACAGCCCTACCACCTCCATACCGGCTGAGTCATCGGTATAGTTGTACTGAAGTATATCGTCATTCATAAGACAACTACCGTAATATGGTAATGTCGGCATCACGGGCTGATGATACCATTTTCCATGGTGGTTAGTATCATTGTACACCCATGAGTCATAGTCGAACTGTTCGTACCTCACATACGAAGTGTCTCTAAAACTATGCGACTGTGCTGCCAAACTACCTGCAAAAAGCACGCCAATTATCAATATAGCTATCTTTTTCATAATCCCTGATATGGCATCTTGCGATCTACATAAGTTTTTAGATTTCAAACCTTTCATAGTAATCTTTTTTTGTATTTAAACATAACTTTCACGCTGCAAATATACACTTTTTTTTTTCAATCACATACTTTTTTCTCACTTTTTTTTGCGGATTATATCAGGAATGCAAAAAAACTGGCTTCAACCCTTCCCATTACAGATTCTTACCGAAGAATAGCACATTCTACCGCTTCTTACCGATTTTTACCGCATATTATCGAAACTCACCGATTGGGAGGGCGAAGGTGTCTTGTAAGTCCCCGACGGGGATGACATACCACAGGCAGGGGTACAAACCCCTATACAAACAATTACGATTAAACAATCTTTCTGGGCTTTTGACTCACCCTCATCAAATAAATGCAGGGGGTGGATAGAACGAAAGTAAAAGAAAGGTGGGACGAACGGGTACGAAAAAAAATGGTCCGGCAGAGCCGGACCACGCCATAGAATGATTTATGAAACGATTCTTAGTTGGCAGTGCGCGAACCCATACGGTCCATAGCACAACGGAAACCAATCCATGAGGTACTGCGATCCTGGTCGTAGTAGCGGCGGGTACCGCACTGCATCCAGTATGCACGGTCGCGCCACGAGCCGCCCTTAACAACACGCACACGGTTGTTTATCATCGAGGTGATGTTGTTTTTACTAGTGCTGTCGTTGCGGTGGTACATTTGGTTGGTCTGTTCCTCATTACTGCGGCTCACGCCCTCTTCGGCCATATCCTCGTCCTCATCAACTTCTCTCAGCCAGCCAGAAGCGGAAGTGGATTCTTTGCTCTCAAAGTCGTAGATGCTGGAATTCCAGTCACCGTCAAGGTAGTTGATATTGTCGGCCTGACGATAGTTGCGACGGTTCATGTCGTCGGGAACATTCTGATAGATGAGGTTGCCGGTGGCCTCGTCGATGGCAGCTTCCTCACCATCCTCGCTCATGGCCACATACTGGTAGACATTACCACGGTAGGGGTTCTGGTCGTCAGCTCCGATGGGGTTGACATCCTTACGATAGACATCGCCGCACCACTCAGCCACGTTGCCAGCCATGTGGTAGAGGCCGTAGTCGTTGGGGAAGTACCACATGACAGGGGCAGTGTACTCCCAACCGTCGTTGAGGTTGCCAGCCACGCCCATAGCATCGCCACGGCTGCGCTTGAAATTGGCAAGGAACTGACCGTAGTACTTCTTGTTGGCAGAACGGAGGCTCTGACCTGCCCACGGATAGGTCTTGTGCTCAACGATACGCTCGTCATAGGTATTGCCAATCATGCCGAGGGCTGCAAACTCCCATTCGGCCTCGGTCGGGAGGCGGTAGTTGGGAAGTAGTATACCGTCGGAACGGCGCACGTTGCGGTTCTCACCACCGGCAGCCGGGTCGAGGTTAGGCACGCCCTGTCCTTCACCCTTGTAGAGGCCGGCGAGGTAGACATCTGTCTGGAAAGCCTCGGAGCCTGTGAGTTCAGACTGAGCCAACTCGATAATGCCAGCGTCGACAAGGATTTTCTCATTGACGCGGTCGGTACGCCACTTGCAGAACTGCGAAGCCTGCTCCCAAGTCACACCCACAACGGGATAGTCGTTGAACATGGCACACTGGAAATAGTTCTCCACAAAGTTCTCAACCCATGAAAGGCGCGAACGCCAGACAGTGGTGTCGGGATAAATCTGTTTCACAAGTTCGGGATATTCCTCACCGTAGGCGCGATTCATCCAGTAAACGAATTCGCGGTAGGCGATGTTCGACACTTCGGTCTCGTCCATATAGAAGGAGGAGACGCTGACGGTGTGGACAAGGTTGTTCCAGGAGAAGCGCGTTTCTTCAGCCACGCGGCCCATTTGGAAAGAGCCACCCTCAATGAAGACTAAGCCGGGACCCGTGATTTGCTCCGAATAGGAGGAACGGTCGAAGCCGCCCCATTCGGTATCGTTTAGGTTCCAACCTGTAACAGCCGATTTCTCCTTGCCGCCACATGCCACAAGCAGCAGCATGGAGGCAATCATAAGGAATGATATTTTCACGATCTTCATAGTAGATTAGTTTTTTTCTATGCTCTTTATACGTTATTATCAAAAAAATGTTTCTGTTTTAAGATTTTTTAATTAGAAGGACGGGCAGCGGATAGCCTTGACCTTATGCTTCTGTTCGGGAGCGGGGAGCAAGATACCGATAGTAATCTCATGTGCGCCAGCGGTACTGTTGCCTAGCTGTGAGACGGTGACATCATAGCTGTAACCCACCTTGAAGTAGTCTTGCTGCACGCCAACCATAAAGATAAAGGCATCGGGATTGATGACACTGTGGCGGAACCAGGTGCCGACGATGAAGGGACGCCAGTCGAGGTAGAGGCCGAAATTGAAATAGTGGAAGCCTTGCTGATATTGATAAATAAAGTTGGGCGAGACAACGGGCTGGCCGAGTCCGAGGGCAGACTGGCGGCGGCGTTCCTCAGAGAGGTTGATAAGACCACCCGCATTGGCAGTCAACTTCATAGGCACAGGGTCTTCGCTATAGAAGCCTTGGTTGGGGCGGTTGAGGTGGTGGGCTGCAAAGCCTGCATACCATGCGGGACCATAGACTAAGAGGCCCGTAGCAAAGTCGGGGAAGAATTTGCTAGTATTTTCGGGGGCGGTGGCGGAAGTCTGGTTGGTATAACCATTGCTGGGGTCAATCTGGTCGGGGAAACGCAGATGGTTTAAGTCCCAGTCCAGATTACCATTGACAACGGTAGCTTGCAGTGCGAGACTGATGAAAACGTCCTCATGGATACGGAAACGGAAAGCGTAAGTCGCACCGAGCGAGGTGGCTTGCAACGTACCGTGGTCACCTTGACGATCGGTCATAATAATAGCACCAATGCCGCCGTGAAGGGCGGGGATATACTGGTCATAAGAGCCGCTGACCGTGGTGAATGCACTCACCAAGCCCGGCCACTGCGAACGATAGGTCAGCGAGATGCGCGGAGCCACCTTGGAACCAGCAAAAGCAGGGTTGAGATAAATGGGATTGGCATAGAACTGTGAAAATCCTACATCCTGTTGGGCCTTGACCCCTTGCATGCCCAGCACGAGCAGCAGTATTAGCGTAAGTTTATTGCACTTTTTCATCATACTATTTCAGTATACATTAAGCCTAAAATTGATTGGCAATATTACGCTTTTTTTGTCGAATAAATATGTTTCTTTCAAAAAAAAATTTCATTTCATTGATTTTCAATCCACTTATTTTTCAACAACAGAAAAAAAAAGTGTTGTTTTTACATGTTTTTTGACCCCATTTTTGGAAATTTCGCCCCTTTTTGAAACGTTTTGTGAAGGTAGAAAAGGCCGTTTTCCGACCTTTATTTTTCAGCCACAACAATAAAAAGAGAAAAAGGGAGTTATTAGAGGCATGCAGACAAAAAACATCTCTCCTTTGCGGTTCGTATTGTTCCTGTCAGTGCTAGGCACCGCCCATTGCGCCACCGCACAGCAGCAGTATGCCGAGCATTCGCTCTTATCCTCCGGGCACTGGTATAAGATACCCATTGCCACCAGCGGGATGTACAGGCTGACCTCCCACGAGGTGCCGGCACTGAACGGCACCGCTTGTGCCAACATAGCAGTGTATGGCGATGCTGGCGGCATGCTCTCGTCCAACAATGGCCTCGTCTATCTCGACGACATGGTGCCTGCCGCCATCGAAGTGGTGGACGCAAATGGAAACGGCCTGTTTGAGGAGGCAGACTATATTCTGTTCTATGGCGAGGGTGCCAACGTATGGAGGTACAACACCAGCAGCCGTATGTTCGAATATCGTATGCACGCCTACGCGAACAATAATTATTATTATCTCACCACTGACGGGCGCGAAAATGCCACACAAAGCAGCCCTCTGCGGATTTCCAGTGAGACGGATGTGGCTCCCGGCCCATACTCGCAAACCATCTCTTCCCACACCGGCGTAGCCCTCATACACGAAGACCGCACCAATGTCAATGCGGGCGGGCGAGTGTGGGTCGACAACAAGTTGACTAGCTCCTACACCCAACGCACCTGCAACTTCAACTTCCCGACCACCGACGGGACCGTATATGCGCATTACGGCTTCGCCCATGTGTCGTCGAGCTCCGCCTCTTTCACGGTGGGCGGCGGCACAGGCACCACGCAAAGCCACCACCTCTATTCGGGCCAAGACTATCAGACCCCCTACTCCACATTCTACCACTTGGGCGGAAGCTTCACCCTTACGTTCACCTATGTGCCACAGGAGAGCGGTGCCAGCGGCTATTTCGACTTTGTCGAATTGAACGGCTCTCAGCCGCTCCGCTACACCGGTGGACAATGCTTCTTCCGCAACCAACAGCTGTCGCAGGATGGCGTGGCCTGCCCCTTCATCCTTGCCACAAACAACACACCCATAGCAAATCTGAAAGTCTGGGACGTGACCAACCCCTGCCAACCCATTGCCAAAAGCATCGCCTCGGCAAACGACGGACAGCACTTTTTCACCGCCCCTACCGACAAGGCCCGCACCTTTGTGGCCTTCACCGACGACGATGCCGCTACACCGACCGACATAACGGCCATCGACAACCAGGATATACACGGTGCCGCAGTGCCAGACTATGTCATCGTTGCCCATGCCGACTATCTGGCACAGGCCAACGCACTGGCCGAGCTGCATAGGCAGTACGACGGGATGAGCGTGCTGGTGACCACCCAAGAGCAGGTGTTCAACGAGTTCTCCTCCGGAAAACCCGACCCCATTGCCATCCGCCGTATGTTGCGATGCCTGCGCAGCAAGAGCGTGGAGGCCTCTCAACCCAGCCATCTACTACTATTCGGCAAAGGAACTTACGACAACCGCGACATACTAGGAGCCCATCAAACCACCGTTATCACCTACCAGACAGCCACCTCGTTTGGCGACGAGAGCAGCATCTACCCCAGCGACGACATCTATGGCTACCTTGATGACAACGCCGCAGGCGATTTTGAACTGACCATGAGCATCGGCATCGGGCGTCTGCCGGCCAAAAACACCACCGAGGCCAACCACATGGTGGACAAGATTCGCCGATACATCACCCGCAGCGACATGTCCAACAGTGCCATCCGTGGCGACTGGCGAAACTACGTTGCCCTGCTTGCCGACGATGCCGACCCTTCTTGTCCATACGACAGCGTCTTCACCAGCGACTCTGAAATCACCGCCCGCAGCATCAAGGCCCTCTACCCCCATTTCAATATCGACCGCATCTACGCCGACGCCTTCGTCCAGCAGTCCGGTGCCGACGGGTCGTACTACCCCGACGTGAACAACGCCCTGCGCCAACGCATCAACTACGGATGCCTGCTACTCAACTACATTGGGCACGGCTCAAGCAACTACATCGGGACCGAACGCTACATGGAGTTTTCCGACATTGAGAAATACACCAACACCGACCAGCTCACCTTCTTTGTGACAAGCACCTGCTCCTTTGGTCGCTACGACCACCTGCAGGACATCTGCGGCGCCGAGGCGTTCCTCCTAGCCGATGCCGCCGGCATCGGCATCGTCTCCGCCTCGCGCCCCATCCACCACACCCAACGCTTCAACACCAGCCTCTGCCTCTATGCACTGAACCCCGACAACAGCCTCGGCGAAGCCCTTCGCCTTGCCAAGAATGGGACCAACACCTCACACTCCATCACCCTGATAGGCGACCCCGCCCTCCGCCTCTCCATTCCACGCAACGAGGTGCGTGTCACCCACATCAACCAACACCCCGTCAATCCTATGGCGACAGACTCCGTGGAGGTACTCTCGCGCGTCACCATTGAAGGAGACATCGTGTCGCCCGACGGCAGCACGCTCACCGACTTCAACGGCACCATCTACCCCATAGTCTTCGACCGCGAAGTGAAATGCCGCACCCTTGCCAACGACAACGACAGCACCGAAGTGAACTTTGTGCAACAGAAAAACATCCTCTACAAAGGCCGCGACAACGTCACCAACGGCCATTTCGCCTACTCCTTCATCGTCCCCCGCGACGTGGCATACAACTACGACTATGCCAAGCTCTCGCACTACGCCACCGACGGAACCGACAATGCCACCGGCCAATATGGCAACATCATGTTCGGCGGCTTCAACGACGACCTGGCCATCACCGAGTTCCACCCCACCGTACAACTCTTCATCAACGACACCAACTTCCGCAATGGCGGCATCACCAACGAAACACCCACCCTCTATGCACGCCTTGCCGACTCGGTAGGCATCAATGCCGCCGGCTGCGGACTGGGACACGACATCACCGCCATCATCGACGGAAACCCCTACAGCACCGTCACCCTCAACGACTTCTACGAACCCGACATCCACGACAGCCGACAGGGCGAAGTGCGTTACACCCTGGGCAAACTTGACGAAGGAATGCACACGCTCACTGTCAAATGTTGGAACATATTCAACTACTCCGGCAGCGCCACCGTCAGCTTCCGCGTAGCCAACGACCGCTCCGCACAAATCGGCCTCGTCACCGCCGCGCCCAACCCCGCCCACGACCACACCACCATCCGCATCGAGCACAACCTCGCCGACCAAATAGCCACCGCCACACTCACCATCTTCGACCTACGGGGCCGCCAACTGCGAAACATCGACCTCACCCCCACCAACGGCTCATACGTGCTAGCCTACCCCTGGGACTTCACCACCGCCCAAGGAACAGCCCTGCCCAAAGGCATCTACCTGGTCCGCTGCACCGTCACCACCACCGACGGACAGACACTCAGCCAAAACACCAAAATAGTGCGCAACTAAACGGCACCCTAAAAAAATACACCCCTCAAACAATAAAAACAACACACTTTCGTTTTTTAGGCAAAAAATCACTCTCACCGATTAATGAAACAAATCAGAATTCTACTTGCGAGCGCCATTATTCTCAGCCTCGCCATGTCCACTCCACTCTTCGCACAGAACGGACGCACCACAGGCCAAAACCAAAACTACATATCCACCGGCATGCCCATCCTGCTCATCTCGCCCGATGCCATCGCCAGTGCCTTGGGTGACGCGGGAGCCGCCTCGCTGCCCGACATCTATTCCGCCCATTGGAACAATGCCAAGTTTGCCTTCATCGACGGCAACATGGGCTTCAGCACCACCTACACCCCCTGGCTACGCCATCTTGGCGTGGGCGACATGAACCTGCTGTACCTCGGCGGCTACTACCGCATCAACAACCGCAGCACCGCCGCCGCCTCGCTCACCTATTTCTCCCTGGGCGAGATACAGAGCACCGACGTGGAAGGCAACCCCCTAGGCATCATGAACCCCAACGAGCTGGCCTTCGACATCACCTACGCCATGCAACTCAACCAAGAGCTGTCGCTCGGCGCCACGGGCCGCTTCATCCAGTCCGACCTCACCAACGGCCAGATACTCTCCGACGGGTCGAGCTACGTCACCACCAAACCCGCCCGAAGCCTTGCCGCCGACATCGGACTCTACTGGCAGCACCCCATCGACCGTGAACAGGACATCGCCCTCGGCGCCTTCATCAGCAACTTGGGTGCCAAGCTCTCCTACTCCGACGACGACACCAAGAAAGAATTCCTCCCCACCAACCTACGCGTTGGCGGACGCTACACCAACCGCTTGGACGACTACAACGAAATCTCGCTGCTGCTCGACTTCAACAAGCTCCTCGTCCCCACTCCCCCCACCGTAATCGACGGTGAGACCTACAGCGACTACTACCACAGCCGAGCCGAATACTACCAAACCGGCGTCATGCGCGGAGCCCTACAGTCGTTCTACGACGCCCCCGGCGGCCTGACCGAAGAACTGCACGAAATACAAATTTCGGCAGGTGCCGAGTACTGGTACAAGCAAACCCTCGCCGCACGCATGGGCTACTTCTTCGAACACGACACCAAGGGTGGCCGCCAATACGCCACTTTCGGCTTCGGCCTGCGATACAACGTCATGCAGTTCGACCTCGCCTACCTGGTCCCCACCACCAGCTTCTCCTCCAACCCCCTCACCAACACCATCCGCATCTCCCTCACCGTCAAACTCAAATCCTCCAAGGCCGCTCCCACCATCAACTCCTAATACCACAACCCATGCGTATCGGAATAGGCTACGACGTACACCAACTCGTCACCGACCGTCCCCTGTGGCTCGGCGGAGTGTTGATACCCCACCGCCTGGGACTACTAGGCCATAGCGATGCCGACGTGCTGCTCCACGCCATCTGCGATGCCCTCCTAGGGGCTGCCGCCCTCGGCGACATCGGCAAGCACTTCCCCGACAAAGACCCCCAATACAAAGACATCGACAGCAAGATACTGCTGCGCCACTGCGGCGAACTGCTCCGACGCGAAGGCCACACCATCGCCAACATCGACAGCATCGTCGTGGCACAACAGCCCAAAATAGCACCCCATATCCCCGCCATGCGGCAGA
The DNA here is from genome assembly GCA_964616965.1 of uncultured Bacteroidaceae bacterium. Classification (GTDB taxonomy): domain Bacteria; phylum Bacteroidota; class Bacteroidia; order Bacteroidales; family P3; genus Colimorpha. Next base: position 9,699 of record CAZTVH010000037.1, read on the forward strand.
CCATTGCCGACACGCTAGGCCTCGACATCAGCCAAGTGTCCGTCAAAGCCACCACCACCGAACACCTCGGCTTCGAAGGCCGCGAAGAAGGCATTAGCGCCCATGCCGTCGCACTCCTCAACCCCTAACTGTCATGGAAAAGCCTCAAATATCCCCCCTCGGACAAGACGATGCCGCAGTGCTGGAAGACTCAGGCTGCAGCCTAGTACTCCACAACGACGACGTGCACACCTTCGACTACGTCATCAAGGCCCTCGTCGACATCTGCCGCATCAGCACCTCGCAGGCCGAACAATGCGCCATCCTGGTCCACTGCCACGGCAAATGCACCATCAAGCACGGCGGCTACGAGACCCTCCTCCCCATGCACACCGCCCTGCTCGACAAACAACTCACCTCCGAGATAGTCCGCTAGCACCATACACCTCCCCAAACAACCATCCTTACAAAAAACACTAATTTCTGCGGGTGTAATCATCAAAAAATTATAATATTTTGCTGATTATATCCGCAGAAATTAGTATTTTTGCAGTACACAAGAAAGGAGCATACCATGCGTATTCATCGTACAATGAGCGATATAGTCGCCAAAAAACTATTCAGCGGCAAGGCAATTATCCTAATTGGAGCACGCCAAGTAGGCAAAACAACCCTTCTGAAAGAGTGTTTTGGTGGGCAAGAAAAGGTCTTGTGGCTGAACGGTGACGATATCGAAACCCGCACATGGATGGAGAACGTCACCGTGGAACGTTACCGCAGCATGTTGGGCAACAACAACATTGTAATCATCGACGAAGCCCAACGCATTGCCGACATAGGCCTGAAATGCAAACTCCTCACCGACAATTTCCCCGACATACAATTGATAGTAACGGGCAGTTCCTCATTCGAAATCGCCAACAAAATAAACGAACCACTGACCGGACGCAAATGGGAATACCGCCTGTTTCCCCTGTCGTATGCCGAACTGGCAGCACACCACGGAGCCATGCAGGAATGGCAGAAACTACCCATACGGCTGATATATGGCAGCTATCCCGACGTGGTGTGCCATCCCGGCAGCGAAACAGAGATACTGAACAACCTCACTGAGAGCTATCTGTATAAGGACATCCTTATCTGGGAGCGAATCAAACGTCCCGACAAAATAGTACGCCTGTTGCAAGCATTAGCCTACCAAGTAGGCAGCGAAGTATCCACCAACGAGCTAAGTAGACTGGTGGAACTCGACCGCTCCACTGTAGAAAAATACATCAACCTGTTGGAAGAATCCCAAGTAATATTCCGCCTTGGGGCTTTCAGCCGCAACCTACGCACCGAAATCAAGTCAAGCCGCAAGATATATTTTAACGACAACGGCATCCGCAACGCCCTCATCGGCAACTTCTCCGACATGGAAGCCCGTGCCGACACCGGTGCTCTCTGGGAGAACTTCATGGTAAGCGAACTACGCAAGCGAAACAGCTACACGCTCAACTATGCCAGACCCTATTTCTGGCGCACAACCCAGCAACAAGAGATAGACTATATCGAGGAACGTGACGGCAAACTGACCGCCTACGAGTTCAAATGGAACCCCACCAAGAAAGCCAAAATCAGCAAAACCTTCCTTTCAGCCTATCCCAATACCGATATCCGCACCATCCACCGCGACAACTACATGGATTACCTACAATAATCCATCGGCTACGAGACCCTCCTCCCCATGCACACCGCCCTGCTCGACAAACAACTCACCTCCGAGATAGTCCGCTAGCACCATACACCTCCCCAAACAACCATCCTTACAAAAAACACTAATTTCTGCGGGTGTAATCATCAAAAAATTATAATATTTTGCTGATTATATCCGCAGAAATTAGTATTTTTGCAGTACACAAGAAAGGAGCATACCATGCGTATTCATCGTACAATGAGCGATATAGTCGCCAAAAAACTATTCAGCGGCAAGGCAATTATCCTAATTGGAGC
>CAZTVH010000037.1:11679-12498 GCA_964616965.1 uncultured Bacteroidaceae bacterium
GAGATAGTCCGCTAGGCCTTCGACACATCCGTTTCTAGAACCACACCCACCACGGCTTGCCAGGCCGCTATTCCCGACCCTGACCCGTCCTGCCGCAGGCACCGTGTGGCTCTCCCCGTTTCCCACTCCAACTCCGCTCATCCCCCGTTCCATCTCCGCTCCAGAAAGCGAAAAACGACCTTGGAACTAGTAAAAACCAATCGGATGCATTCGGGAGCCTTACGATATACATACACCACATTTCACCATTCGCAAAACCACCGACACTGATTGCTGCGAGAAGGCATCTCACGCATTCGGTTTAGGGCGATACACCAAACAGCCCGGCTCGGTGGGGTGGTCGTAAACGAGGGTACCGGCCGGTTCGTGGCGGATGGCCCACACTATCAGCACATCGCCCATAGCACAGGCGATGAAGATGACCCCGAACAGCATCAGCCAAAGGCTGTGAGTGGCAAACGACAGCAGGAAGGGCATTATGCCCAACAGAAGCAAGGGCATCAAGGCACCTACGACATATTTGCGCTTGCTCATCGGCACATCAATGTGGCAGTAGACACCTCCGGGCAAAAAGCCGAAACGCAGATGGCTGAAGCCGTTGCGCGTGACCCACATCCATGTGAAACCGTGTATCAGTTCGTGCACGGCAATGCCTGCAAAAACTCCTATGAAAAACAGCATTCCACCCCACGGTTTGCCCAAAGAGAAACCGCCCCAGAGGGCATACATGGCAACAAGGCCCATCAGCCCCAGCAGTGCCATAGCCACCATTGCCACGATATTGGCCTTGAGCATGCCAATTGTTCTCAATTCAGTTTC
>CAZTVH010000038.1:0-12496 GCA_964616965.1 uncultured Bacteroidaceae bacterium
GGGGGCAACAGCAGGTATATGATTATTTGTCGAAGTTGGGTATAACATTCGACTAGTATGAGCATCCTGAGGCTCCGACGATAGAAATTGCAGCACAGTTTTATCGTGGTGAAGGGACAGTTTTGTGCAAGAATCTATTTTTTAGAAATCATAAGGGCAATCGCCATTATTTGGTGATTATGGATTCGTGGCACAGCATGGATATACATGATATCGAACATAGGCTACATCAGGGCAAACTAACTTTTGCATCGCCAGAACGTATGATGAAGTATTTGGGCGTTAAACCTGGTTCGGTGTCGTTGTTTGCTTTGGTGAATGACGTGAATCACGAAGTGACCCTATTTGTTGATGAAGAACTTCGTAAAGCTGGGAAAGTGAGTTTTCATCCAAATGACAATACGGCATCGCTAGTGATAAGCAATGCCGACATGATGAAGTTTATTGAAAGTGTAGGTAATGCCTATGAGTTCTTAGACCTCTATAGTAATGATTGAAAAAATGGGTGGAAAAAGCTGTTGAAAAGACAGCCGAAATTGTTGATAACGTAGAAAAATAAATGTTTCACGTGAAACAAATAGAATATAGAGTCAGTACAAGTTGTGAACTGTTGCAGTTCTTGTTTGAACAGATGCCTGATAGTAGCCGTTCGAAGGTGAAAGAGCTGTTGTCGCATAGCATCTGCGTAGATGGGAGACATGTGACACAGTACAATTATCCATTACAGCCAGGAATGGTTGTGAGTGTTGAAAAGGTGGGCTACAAAGAACGGTTGAAACCGCGTGATGTAGATATTGTGTATGAAGATGAGCATCTATTTGTAGTCAACAAACATGAAGGATTACTTTCATATAGTAAGAATCAAACCGACAGAACCGTCATAACGGTGTTGAATAGATATTTACAACTGACGCACCAACATTACAATGCGCATATTGTACACCGCCTTGACCGCGACACGTCGGGACTGATGGTAGTAGCAAAGTCGAAGCAAGTGTCGCAGCGATTTGAATCTGATTGGAAAGGATTGGTCAACGATAGGGCATATGTGGCAGTGGCGTGGGGCAAGATGGAACCTGCCGAAGGCACTATCAAATCGTGGCTGACAGATGGGCAGTATTGTGTGCTTTCCTCGCCTACTGACAATGGCGGAAAATTAGCCGTGACTCATTATAAGACAGTGCGTACCAGCAGGCGGTATTCGTTATTGGAACTGCGGCTTGAAACTGGGAGGAGAAACCAGATTAGGGTACACTTACGCGAAGAAAAGCATCCAGTAGTCCATGACCCTATGTATGGGTATAAGGATGATATTTCACCTATCAACAGGTTGGCTCTTCATGCATTTAGGCTAGGGTTTACCCATCCCATCACGGGCAAAAAGTTGAAATTTGAAACACCCTATCCAAAAGCCTTTGAAAAATTAATGGAACTATGACTACAATATTTTTCGCACACACGCGTTACTACCTATACTTTATATAAAACATGAATGCAATGAGTACGTTAAAATATATGATGGCGAGTATGCTGCTGTGCATGGTGTCGGTAGTGCCTGTACAGGCTCAATGGAAAAGTGATGCCGACACTGTGAAACTATCACGTTGGGAACCGCATCTGTCGGTAGGCACAGGGTTTATTGGCACTAATTATGGCGATAACCGATTGTATACTTCCGTCGCTCCGTCATTGACATTTCGTCCTAACAGCCATTGGACTGTGAATGCCGGGTTCCGTATCACAACAGATATGGGCTTGAATCCAAATTATGCCTTCGGCGCGCAGACGAGAAGTCTGGCACCCTATAAGCATCGGAATGGGGGCACGGGTGTGGCATCGGCTCATGTGGCCGCACAGTATCAGGTGAACGACCGATTGTGGTTGGCTGCAGCATTGTATCACTTGGGTGGAACCTACGCACCGATGTACGGTTTTGGTAACGGTAATGTGTATGATGTTTCGGCGACAGCAATTTCGGCAGCAGCGACATATAGGTTTAAGAACGATAGTTTTCTTCACTTTGCTGTCACCTATGTGCGCGACGAGCAGGGCACACTGCCGTATATGTGGCATGATGCGTGGATGCATGGTTATGGCTCATGGGGGATGTACCGTATGGGCACTCCGTGCAGCCAGATGCTTCTCGGTGGATGGTATTGATAATAAAGAAATGGTTTGAAGGATAAAGGAATAACAGACTGACGGTACTATTAGATATAGATAACTGAACTAGTGTTGACAAACATAAAAACTATATAGATTTGTAAATTGTAAGATGGAATATAACACACAGCGTCCCCAATTGAAGATTAACGACTACGGGCGGAATATATACAAGTTGATAGAGTATGCCAAGACGGTGGAGAATCGTGACAAGCGTAACCAAATGGCATCAGCTATAGTGGATATTATGTCGCGCGTTAGTACAGACGAGAAAGTTGGGGATGATTACAAACGTAAGTATTGGGTACACCTGATGATACTGGCTAATTGGGAACTGGATGTGGATGTGCCATACGATATTTCGCGTGAGGAAACGGTAGAGTTTGCCCCACACCCATTGCAATATAATCAGGGGAAGACTCATTACCGCCATTATGGGTCGGTGATGGAGAGCATGATAAAGCGTGTGGCAGAGTACCCCGAAGGGGAGGAGCGCGACGAACTAGTGGGATTGATGGCGCATGCGATGAAGCGCGACTACCTATTGTGGAACCGCGACACGGTGGAAGACGACCTGATAAGCCTGCAGCTAAGCACTATTTCGGGAGGCAAGTTGGAGGTGGCGGAAGACTTCCAGTATAAGGAGAGCCGTGAGTATCTGAAAGGTCTCGACGAGGAGCGTCGTGCCAACTTAACCCATAAAAAGAAAAAGAAGAAAAAGAAGAAGAAAAACAAAACTCAGGAGGGATTCTGAAATGTCGTCGTTTGAGATAGTAGGTGGCTATAAGCTACATGGCGAGATTCACCCGCAGGGTGCCAAGAATGAGGCGTTGCAGGTGTTGTGTGCTGTGTTGCTGACTAGCGAAAAGGTGGTTATAGAGAATATTCCCGATATCCGCGATGTGAACAAGCTGATTAGCTTGTTGGAGTTGTTGGGTGTAAAGGTGCGTAGGCTGAACGACGACAGTGCTCTGCTAACACAAGGACGCAGTTATGAGTTTCAAGCCGATGAGGTTAAGCTAGACATATTGGAGAGCGAGGAGTTCGCACGCGAGGCTGGGGCTTTGCGAGGTTCCATTATGATGGTAGGGCCGTTGCTATCGCGCTATGGCCGTGCCCGTGTGCCTCAACCGGGTGGGGACAAGATTGGGCGTCGCCGCCTTGACACCCATTTTTTAGGCATGGAGAAGTTGGGTGCCACTGTCGACTATTGTCGTGGTGGCTATCAAGTAGAGGCACAACGATTGAAAGGCTGCTATATGTTGCTCGATGAAGCTTCTGTGACGGGTACTGCCAACATCGTCATGGCGGCTGTGCTGGCAGAAGGGACGAGCATGATAATGAATGCGGCGTGCGAACCGTATGTCTATCAATTATGCACCATGCTCAACAGCATGGGTGCCGAAATAGAAGGGGTGGGGTCAAATCTGCTCACTATTCATGGCGTAAAAGAATTGCACGGCTGTCAGCACCGTTTGCTGCCCGACATGATTGAGGTGGGGTCGTTTATTGGTATGGCGGCAATGACTCAGAGCGACCTGACGATATGCCATGTGGGCATGGAGCATCTGGGTTTGATACCGCAAGTGTTTCGCCGATTGGGAATCGAAGTGTGGCAAAGGGGCGACGACCTCTATGTGCCAGCCCGCGAGCATTACGAGATAGAGCGTTTCATGGATGGCTCCATTATGACGGTGGCAGATGCCCCGTGGCCGGGGTTCACGCCCGACCTCATCAGCATTGCCCTTGTTGTGGCAACTCAGGCAAAGGGCAGTGTGCTGATACATCAGAAAATGTTCGAGAGCCGCCTCTTCTTTGTTGACAAGCTTATCGATATGGGAGCGCAAATAATACTGTGCGACCCCCATCGTGCCACAGTTATCGGATTGGACCACGAGCATCGGCTGAGAGGTGTGCGCATGTCGTCGCCCGATATCCGCGCAGGTGTGGCTCTTTTGTTAGCGGCACTCTCTGCCGATGGAAAGAGCCGTATTGACAATATCGAGCAGATTGACCGCGGCTACCAGCATATCGACAAAAGATTGCGTATGCTTGGAGCCGACATAGTGAGAATTGGCGAGTAGCCCAAGACAAACAAATAGTAATTAAAATCAAAAATGAAATATTATGGGTCTTTTTAAATCAAAACCTAAGACGGCTCGCCCCATCTTTGCTCCGCTGATTACCGACATGCACTGCCATCTGCTTCCTCGTGTGGATGACGGGTCGAAGAGTGAGGAAGAGTCGGTGACTTGCTTGCGTGTGATGAGAGCAGCAGGCTTCGAAAGCGTCTGCCTAACTCCACACTATACGATTCCACGTTTCCCCAATGAGGAAGAAGATATTCTGAGAAGATTTGACGAGTTGAAACTGGACATAGCCACTCATGGTGGCTATGATGGCCCGCAACTGTTGGGAATAGCTGGCGAGTACCGTGTGGATCCTGGTTTCAGCGAGAGGATTGCCAAGGAGCGTTTCCTGCTAGTGGGAGGCAAATATCTGCTGATGGAATTCTCTTTGCACCAGCAGGTGATGGGATTGGACCAGGTGTTGTTCGACTTGCAGATGAAGAACTACGACATCATCCTTGCCCATCCTGAGCGGTACCCTTACTACAGCTCGTCGTCGCACGTGCTTCAGCATTTTAAAGACATGGGGGTGTACTTCCAAGTCAACATCCTGTCGCTGTCGGGTTTCTATGGCGAGGGTCCTCGACGCAAGGCGTTTGAGATGATTGAGAACGGATGGGTGGAGTTTCTCGGCACAGATATGCACAATACGCTGTATGCGCAAGCCCTCATTGATGCCACTCACGATCGCAAGATTGAGAAGGTGATAGAGAAGCATACTTTTATGAACCGCCTGTTCACCCATCCTGAAGAAGAGAAGAAGAAGAAGTTGTAGTAATATGTTAGTTGATTATTCACACATTAATTTGAATAATATGAACAGTCTGAATGCTATATCGCCAATCGACGGCCGCTATCGTAGCAAAGTAGAGCCGTTGGCAGACTTTTTTTCTGAAGGTGCCTTAATACGCTACCGCGTGCGTGTGGAGGTGGAGTATTTCATTGCCTTGGGGCAGCTGGAGCAGTTGCCGCTGAAAGGCTTGTTCGATGCCTGCCCTCAGGTGGCGGAGCAGTTGCGGGATATATATCGTAACTTCACCGAACAGGACGCTCTTGAAGTTAAAGAGATAGAGAAAACCACCAACCACGACGTGAAGGCTGTGGAGTATTTCATCAAACGCCGGTTCGACTCTCTGGGGTTGGAGCAATACAAAGAATTCATCCATTTCGGGCTCACGTCGCAGGATGTGAACAACACAGCGGTGCCCCTGTCGTTAAAGGAGTGTCACGAGCAAGTGTTGTTGCCGCAGTACGAGGCAGTGCTGGCAGAGCTGGAACGTAGGGCAGAAGAGTGGCGCGAAATACCCATGCTGGCACACACCCACGGCCAACCTGCCTCTCCCACCTCGTTGGGCAAAGAGGTGATGGTGTTTGCCTATCGTATGCGCAGGCAGTTGGAATACTTTGCCCAGATACCTTTTGGGGCTAAGTTTGGTGGGGCCACAGGCAATTTCAACGCCCATCGCGCTGCCTATCCCGAAGTAGACTGGCGGGCATTTGCCAACGACTTTGTCGCCAACCACCTAGGGTTGGAGCGGCAGCAATACACCACGCAGATTGAAAACTACGACAACATGGCCGCCTATTTTGACAACTGCAAACGCATCAACGTAGTGCTGATGGATTTGTGTCGCGATGTGTGGTCGTATGTCTCGATGGAATATTTCAAACAAAAGATTAAAGCAGGCGAAGTGGGTTCTTCGGCCATGCCGCACAAGGTGAACCCCATCGATTTCGAGAATGCCGAAGGCAACTTAGGCCTGGCCAATGCCATATTGGAACACCTGAGCCACAAACTGCCTATCTCGCGTCTGCAACGCGACCTGACCGACTCTACCGTCAGCCGCAATGTGGGCGTGCCTATCGCACACACGTTAATCGCGCTGGCCTCGCTCCAGAAGGGCATGGGCAAGCTGCTGCTCAACGAGCAGGCTCTCTATGCCGACTTGGAAAACAACTGGGCGGTGGTGGCCGAAGCCATACAGACCATCCTGCGCTCGGTGGGCTACCCCAACCCCTACGAAGCACTGAAGCAGCTGACCCGCACCAACCAAAAGGTGACAGCCCAAACCATTGCCGACTTTGTGGAAACTCTCGATGTGGAACCCGCCGTCAAGGAGCGTATCCGCCACATTACTCCGCACAATTATTTAGGATACACTTTGTAAACTAAAAAGTAAAAACTAAAAGTTTGTCTCCCTCAGGTTAAACATAAGTAAGTATTTGCATCAACAAGATTTTAGTTTTTAGTTTTTACCTTTTAGTTTGCCATGTCGTTCACTCTCCACTATATGCGACCGTATGCTGCCAGACTGGTGGCATACGGTTTTTTTGTAGTGCTGTCGGTGTTGTTCACTATGGCTACGGCCCTGTCGGTAGCCGATTTTCTCAAAATTCTCTTTCCTCCCTCAGAGGGTGCGGTGGCCCAGCCAGTGTCGGCCAACCTCCTTTCGCAGGGGCTGCAGATACTCTATGAGTGGCTTGCCTCCTTTGGCACACGGCGGGCATTGGTCTATTTCTCACTAGTGCTGCTCGGCCTCTATGCCTGCAAGAATCTGTTTGGCTACCTCTCCTCGGTGCAGATGGCATCGGTGCGCAGCCGCGTGGTACGCGATATTCGGGACGACCTCTTCCGCAAAGCCATGCACCTGCCCATGTCCTATTATCACAGTAGTCGCAAAGGCGACATGTTGGCTCGTTTCGGTGGCGACATGGTGGAGTATGACGAGAGCACTCTCGCCTCCGTGCAACAGCTGGTTGTTGCGGTGGTCAGTATGTTGCTCTATGTGGCCATGCTCTTCTATATCAGCCCCAAACTGACGCTATTTGTCATAGCCATGCTGCCCGTCATCGTGTTTGTCATTTCGGGCATCACCCACCGCCTGCGCCGCAATTCACAGCAGTTGCAGGGGATGGGCTCGTTCCTCACTTCGCTGATGGAGGAGACCATCATGGGGCTGAAAGTCATCAAGGCATACACCGCCATCGATTTCTCGAACCATCGTTTCCGTGAGGCAAGCGAAAGGTACGCCCGTTTGCGCACAAAGGTGCTGCGGCGTATCGACCTCTCGTCGCCCGTCAGCGACTTTCTAGGCAACTGCGTAGTGGTGGGCATCCTCCTCTTTGGTTCAAGGATGGTGATTGGTGGCGATGCACAGCTCTCCCCTGAGCTTTTTGTCTCCTACATCATGATGTTTGTCTTGATGATACCGCCCTCAAAAGAGTTGACCACAGCCCTTTCGCAGATGAAGAAGGGGCGGGCCTGTGTCGACCGTCTGCAGGCGGTGCTCGAACTCGACGACGAAGGGAAGGAGCCTACCCACACCTCTTCTCCTACACAAGGCTCGCCTGTCTCCGATGAGGCGACAAATACTGTGCCAACCAATACTCAATTCATCGAGTTCCGCCATGTGGGGTTTCACTACACCCCCGGTATCGAAGTCCTGCACGACATCTGTCTGTCCATCCCCCGTGGCAGCACTGTTGCCTTGGTGGGTGGCTCTGGTTCGGGCAAATCCACTATCGCCGACCTTTTGTTGCGCTTCTACGATTGCACCAGCGGCACGATACTCCTAGGCGGGCAGCCCATCAACCAGATGCCCCTTGCGCAGCTTCGCCGCCGTATCGGGGTAGTGGCGCAGGATACCCTCCTTTTCAACGACACAATCCGTGCCAATATCGCATTCGGTGTACCCCATGCCACAAACGAGCAGATTGTCACTGCCGCCCAGTTGGCACATGCCCACGATTTTATCCTCCAACAGCCCGCTGGCTACGACACCAACATCGGCGACGGTGGCAGCCTACTCAGTGGGGGACAGCGGCAGCGTATCAGCATCGCCCGTGCCCTGCTCCGCAACCCCGACCTATTGATATTCGACGAAGCAACCAGTGCCCTCGACACCGAGAGCGAACGCCAAGTGCAACAAGCTCTCGACCGCCTGCTTAGGATAGAGAACTGTCCCAATGCAGATGCCCACGCTCAATCCCCAACCCCCAATCCCCAACCCCCAACCTATCTCATCATCGCCCACCGTCTCTCCACCATCCGCCATGCCGACCTCATCGTGGTCCTTGAGCAAGGGCGTATCATCGAGCAGGGCACACACGCAGAGCTCCTCGCCCATAAGGGGCGTTACCACCAATTAGTACAAATGCAGTCCATCCAATGAAGCGTCTTCCCATACTCCTCCTGCTGTTGCTGCCGGCCATGCTGTCAGCACAGTCGCTGACCTTCACCCTCACCGCCGTGGTCAGCAACCAGGTGGGGCTGCTCAGTTGGAACCACCGGGTCGACGACTCTGCCTATGCCCTCTTCCGCAGATTTCCCGACCAAGAGGCCTACACCTGCATTGCCACCCTCTCCGACACCTTCTACCTCGACACCCTCCACCGCACCATCTGTTCCGACACAGTCAACTACTTCGTCGCCACCGCTTCCGACACCTCCCTGCCCGTCGGCCTCCTCTATCAGGACAACGTGCCCACCTCGCCCTGCACCCTGCAGCTCTGCAGTGTCGACACCCTCCTCGGCCAGATACGCCTCAGCTGGTATCCCAGCCCCGACACCGACGTGATGGGCTACTACATCTGTATGGGCATACCCTGTCTCGACTACGACACCGTCTGGGGCCGCCTCAACACCACCTACCTCTGCCGCGAGGAACTCAACAGCTTCAACAATCACGAATACAACTTCCGCATCCTCGCCTTCGACAGCTGTCGGCAGGCCAGCCCGCTGACACCCTATTACCACAACCCCCGCCTCGAAGTCAATACCCAACCCTGTTCGCGGCAGCTCCATTGCTCGTGGAACCGCTACATCAACATGCCCGACAGCGTGCTCCACTACAGTCTCCACTACAAGTTGCAAGGCGACCAAGAGTGGCGCCTCCACCGTGTCGGCCCCGATGGGCCCTTCACCTTCGACACCCTCATCCCCGACTTGGCCGTCAGCCGTCTGCGCGCCTTTCTCGCCGTCGCCAACCCCGACACTCTTTGCGCCTACTCCCTCGTGCAAGACTTCTCTTTCGACTACGGCGACACAGCCGACTACCTCCGCATCTCACACCTCCAATACGACGACAGCCAGCCCTCCGTCACCCTCACCCTCGACATCGACCCCCATTTCTGGGGCAGGCATTGCTACATCTATCGCGCCACTGGCCCCAACGACATCTTTGAGCAAATTGCCGAGCTTACCCGCTCCGCCACCCAGCCCGAACAGTTCCTCACCTACACCGACTTCGACATCAGCCGTGCGGCTGGCCGCTACGTCTACCGCATCGGCACCCCCGACATCTGCGGGCAGTGGATTAAGTATTCCGACACCGTCCAGCTCCTTCTGCCCGAAATCATGCCGCCCGATGCCTACATCCCCAACGCCATCATCTATGCCGACCCCGACAACGGACGTTTCTGCCCCCACTTCGTCTCACCCCTGGCCGACGGCTACAGCCTCGACATCTTCAACCGCCTTGGCGCGCACCTTTTCCACACCTCTAGTCTCACCGACTGTTGGGACGGCACCGACCCTCAAGGCCGTCCGCTACCGCAGGGTGTCTACGTCTACAAGGCTCGCTGCCGCCATGCCGACGGCTCCGAACGCACCTACCTCGGCACCGTCCTCCTCCTTCACTAACAAATCAACAATACGTTTTTAGTTTTTACCTTTTAGCCTTTAGTCTCAAATGAAAATTGCCCTCTACCTTCGCCACCTCGAACCCTCCTTGCGCCCGCAGCTCTTGGCACTTATCGATAGGCTGCACCGCAACGGTGTTGACACCGACGAAATCACCGACGCCCTCCCCACGGGTGTCCACTACGATTTCCTATTCTCCATCGGTGGCGACGGCACCCTCCTCAGCTCCGTCCATCTTATCGGCAGCAGGGACATTCCCGTGCTAGGTATCAACTTCGGCCATCTCGGATTTCTCACCACAGCTGGGCGCGACGACATCGACACCCTCGTTGCCGACATCCTTGGCCATCGCTACACTCTCGAACCTCGCACCCTGCTCCAAATCGATGCCGACACAATAGCCAGCCCCATCACCGCCCTCAACGAAGTCTGTCTCCACCGCCTCGACGATGCTCCGTTGCTGCGTACTGACCTCTATGTCGACAACGACTTCGTAGCCACCTATGCCGCCGACGGCCTCATCGTCGCCACCCCCACAGGCTCCACCGCCTACTCTCTCAGCTGTGGCGGCCCCATCCTCACGCCCAACAGCGGCTGTTTCGTCATCACTCCCGTCGCCGCACACAACCTTACGCTACGCCCCATTATTGTTCCCGACAATGCCCGCCTACGCCTCGTCACCCACCCCCAGCAGCACCTCTTCAACCTCAGTGCCGACTCGCAGCAGCAGCACTTGGCCTCCGGCACCGAGATACTCCTCTCCTGCGCCTCCTTCACCGTCCGCCTCGTCCGCCTTCATCGCCAAACCTTTTTCACTGCAATTCATCAAAAACTCGGCTGGAACTTCTAGTCTCCCTTCTTTCCTTAGTGTAGTTCCCTTGGATTGAGCATGCCTCAACGGTGGCTATAGCTCTTCTTCCATCTTGACTTGATTTATTCCCAAATTGGTCATTAGGCCGACTTTCCAATCAATTTCTCTTTTTCTGTCTGTTTATGCCATCTCAGCATTCCCTTCGGCATCTTGTCCACATCCTTGTCTCGACATAGCGTTGTTCTCCTCGTCGCTATCGAAAGCATTCCTGGGTCCCTCTCTTTTCCCATTCTATGCCTCTCTTTTCCCCATCGTTTTCCGATTGCCGAACGGCAAATGCCCCTATTTGAAGTGCAAAGCGGTAGGAAAAGACAGGGAGCGGGCTGACAAAGTCAATAAATGTTAGATGATGTTAAGGTGCGGCACAATGTAGTAAGTAAAAGAAGGATGCAGTAAGGAACAATCCTAATGACCGTTTTGGGTTAAAGGGCAGGGGAAGGGTGATTATGGTTGTTTGCGTAGCTGCCAGAAGGCTACGGCGGCAGCGGCGGCAACGTTGAGGCTGTCCACCCCATGCTTCATGGGGATGACCACTTTGTAGTCGCAGGCATCGATAGTGCTGCGGTCGAGGCCGTCGCCTTCGGTGCCCATAACGATGATGAGGCGTTCCTCGGCATTGAGTTGGGGGTAGTCGATAGGCACTGCGTCGGGGGTGAGGGCGAGGGCGGCAGTCTTGTAGCCGAAGGTGTGGAACAGTTCTATGGCAGGATGGGGCCATGTGGGGAGATAGGTCCACGGCAGTTGGAACACGGTACCCATGCTCACGCGCACACTGCGGCGGTTCAAGGGGTCGCAGCAGGTGGGGGTGAGGAGGAGGGCATCGATGCCGAGGGCGGCGGCAGCGCGGAAGATGGCACCGGTGTTGGTGCTGTTCACCACGCTGTCCACAAGCGCCACGCGGGGTGGGAGAGGGGCAAGCAGTTCCTCGACGGTGGGCAGCTGGGGTCGGCGCATACAGCAGAGCACACCACGGGTGAGTTCGTAGCCTGTCAATGAGGCAAGCAATTCGCGGCTGCCAGTGTAGACGGGCATATCGGGGCAACCGGCTATGATGTCGGCGGCCTGAGTGTCGAGGAATTTCTCTTCGGTGAGCAGCGACAGAGGCTGGTAGCCGGCATCGAGTGCCACACGGATTACCTTGGGGCTTTCGCAGATGAAGATGCCTTTGTCGGGCTCTAGCCGATTGCGCAGCTGGGCTTCGGTGAGGCGGGCGTAGGGTAGCACCTCAGGGTGGTCGAGGTCGGTTATATGTATTATGTTCACGGCACTAAGATGGTTTGGGAGTCGGTGTTGGCGCGGAATTCGGGGGCGTAGACGCTTTGCAGGGTGCAGATGCCGTTGGCAAAGGTGCCGCTGTGGCGCACCCACAGGTCGTACTCGACATAGTAGTGACTCGCGTTGAGGTAGTCAATGTAGCAGTCGGTCCATTCGTCGCGAATATCCACGTAGTAGCGCAGGCCGTCGTTCCACTGCCATCCGCTGGTGGTGCTGACGGGCTCGAAGGCAGAGGCGCGTTGGTCACGGAGCACCAGATTGCTGAGGTCGATACGGTCAATGTCTATGTCGATATGTACGCGCACGCGGTCACCCACATGCAGTTTGTCACCAGCATTCAGGAGGGTGAGGCTGCCGTCGTCGTTGACGCGGCTGAGGGTCTTGCGGAGCTTCATCCCGGTGCCGTTGTACGGGATG
>CAZTVH010000039.1:0-12171 GCA_964616965.1 uncultured Bacteroidaceae bacterium
CGCCTTTGGCAGTGCCGTCGAGTTTGGTGAGGGCAAGGGCGTTGACATCGGTGGCTGCGGTGAACTGCTTTGCCTGCTCAATGGCGTTCTGCCCGGTACTGGCATCGAGTACAAGGAGTATTTCGTGAGGTGCGTCGGGCATGAGTTTCTGCATCACTTTCTTTATCTTGCCTAGTTCGTTCATCAGGCCAACCTTGTTGTGCAGTCGTCCGGCTGTGTCAATCAGCACCACGTCCATGCCTTTGGAAAGAGCAGATTGGAGCGTGTCGTATGCTACAGAGGCGGGGTCGGCGTTCATGCCTTGTTGCACGATGGGGACACCTACTCGGTCGGCCCATAGTTGGAGCTGTTCGACTGCGGCGGCGCGGAAGGTGTCGGCAGCGCCAAGCATCACTTTTTTGCCAGCCTGCTTGTATTGGTATGCCAGTTTTGCAATAGTAGTGGTCTTTCCCACACCATTGACACCGACAACGAGGACTACATAGGGCTGGTGCGGCAGGGGAGAGTCGAAGTCTTCGGGGAAAGCGCCTTCATGTTTTTTCAATAGGGTGGCAATTTCTGCCCGGAGGATGGAATTGAGCTCGGCGGTGCTGATATATTTGTCCCGTTTGATGCGTTCTTGTAGTTTGTCGATAATCTTCAGCGTGGTTTCTACTCCCACGTCCGATGTGATTAGAGTCTCTTCAAGATTATCGAGCACATTGTCGTCGACAGTCGACTTGCCCAAGATTGTTTTTGAGAGTTTGGCAAAGAAACTTTCTTTGGTCTTTGAGAGACCTTGGTCGAGTGTCTCCTTCTTCTCTTTTCTGTTGAATAGGCCCATATAGCAATAGTGTTAGGTGATGGTTATTCTTTGGCTAATTTTTCATTCATGCTTGGGCGTATCTCCTTGTCAAATATCTTTTGGTATTTGTCGAAGGGGTAACGCTTGTTGTCGCCAGAGGCGAAGTACCATAGCATGACGATGAGGTCGTTGGCACTTTGGTATCCTTGAATGACGGTAAGTTGCGATTGGTCGGTTTGGAACAGGCCGAACGAAGGGAACCCCATTTTTGCGCCTAATACCTTTTTGGCAAATGAGTGGGTGTTGGGTCTGTTGCCAGGGGCGGCTGCAGGGTTGGAATATTTGCTGCCATTCCAAGTGAACTCAGAGCTGCCTTCGGCATTGAACTTGACGGGGATGTAGTATTTGTTTAGGATGAGTGCCACTGTTGGGTCGGTAAATGTTTCGCGGTCCATCTTCTTGCACCATCCACACCAAGAGGTGTAGAAGTCGACGAAATAGAGCTTTGTGTTGCCTTTGGCATCTGTTTTGGCGGCCTGCTCAATGGTCTTCCATTCTATTTGTTGTGCCTGTACATGGGTTCCAAAAAGGAGACCGAGAGTGAGGAATAAAAGTATTTTTGTCTTCATAATAATGTGTTTTTATCAATGTTTATTACCAGTCGTACTTCCAATCGGAGTCAAGCTCTTCAGCAAAAGGGTCGTACACTTCTTCACGCTCTTCGCGGTCGCGGATGCGGAAGAGTCGCCCCAACCAGTCGTCTTTCTTCGATTTGGTCTGAGTGCTAGATTGCTTGTCCTCTTCTATGATTTGGGTGATTTGTTGGATGTAGTTTTCAACGTATGTGCTAGGGTAGACGTTTTCGTGGTGGATATGTGCCCCGGTGTAGTAGTGGTGAATAATGCTGTCGTAGCCGATGCCCATATTGACCATGCGTATTGTTCCTTCCTGGCTCAATCCAACCCCATGCCCAAAACCGTGACCAGATAGGGTGAGGCGTTTTGAGATGCTATCGTAGATGACAGTGAAAAAGGTTGACTTGAGTTGGAAGTCAGTGCGAATTCGGGTTAAAGGTACGTTACACAGGCGAACCTTCCTTTCTGATTGGCTGAAGGTGAGGAGTTCGTTGCGGAGGCTGTCGTTGTGGATGTCTATTTTGTGCTTTGACGCAAAATAGTTGAGCCATTTATCCTTGTCGATTACTTTTACCCACTCGCTTTGGCGCATATGATAGGAGAAGGTGTCGGGGACGCTGCGTAGGTAAGGCAGTGCGCTGCGCCATACGTCTTCGGAATTGGCTGTCTGTCCGCCGCTGTTGGAATGGAAGGGGGTCTCGATGAGGTTGCCCTCTTCGTCAACGATGGTCATACCACTACTGAGCATGGTGCCCAGCATGATGTCGGCTCGTACGCAACGGTTGAGATAGGCTTGGCAATGGACTTGGTCACAAAAATTGTAGCCTTCTGCCTTGTGTTTGTTGATGTTCTTCATTGCCCATGTGCGAGAGATGATGGCTTGGACTCGGAAGATATCAGGATTGTCGCCATATATCTCTGACTGAACGACACCGGCAATATAGGTCTCAAATTCCACATCATTGATGAGGAGCAATTTGCCATTCTTGTTGACCTTGACAAGAAGGTCTCCTTCGTAGGTTCGGTGTTTGATGTTGCGGGGGTTAAGGCAGAGGATGCAGGCGGTGTCGTTAGCCGTGAAACGGATGGTGTTGTGGTTGCCATAGTTGTAACCGTCGATGGTCACATGTACCTTTTGCCCCGTGGGAGTGAGCTCTATTGATTTACCAACACCTACTTCGGGTTCGATTAATATGGTATCGTCGGCATAGATATTGTATGTACCCAAATCGAAGGAGATGGCAATCTGGTCGATGCTGTTGTTTGAAAACAGCCTCACCTTCACTCTGTCGGCATGGGCTGCAGAGGCAAGTAGCAGTGAGCAGATTATGAGCAGGGTCTTCTTCAAGTCAGTGTGTTTAATATCTCTAATGCAGTACGGTCGGAGGCTCCAGAATTGCCCAATAAGGTGTGTAGGTAGGCGTATTCGTCTAGCATCTTCTGTCTGGACTCAGAATTGGTGATGCGTTCGAATTCTTTTTCTAGTTGTGATGCGTTCAAGTCGTCCTGAATTAGTTCGGTGACGATGGGTCTGTCTGCAATGAGGTTGACCAATGAGATATATTTAATTCTCGTTCCAATGAGTCGTCGTGCAATGGCAACAGAGATGGCATTGGCACGGTAGCACACCACCTGTGGAACACCGAACAGAGCCGTCTCCAGTGTGGCTGTGCCCGAACATACAATGGCGGCATAAGCATTGCTGAGAAGCCTATAGGTCTGGTCTTTGATAATCGCAATGTTGCTTCTGTTGCCAATAATGCCTTGGTAGAACGTGTCCTCAAGCAAAGTCATACCGGCCACGACAAATTGGTATTCGGGATGGTTGTCGGCAATGTCCATCATGGTGGGCAGCACCTTTGCGATTTCCTGTTTGCGACTGCCGGGGAGCAGGGCCACAATAGGTTTCCCGTAGTCGAGATAGTCAGTGCCATCTTTTCTGAACGAGGCAACAGCATCAAGCAATGGATGGCCCACATATATGGCTTGGGGAAAGTGGTTCTTAGCGTAGAATTCCTGTTCAAAAGGCAGTATGTAGCATAGCTTGTCGAGGCTGCACCGCATACCCTTGATGCGACCTTTTTTCCATGCCCATAGTTGGGGGGAAATATAGTGTACGGTCTTTATGTCGTGCTGGTGGGCAAACTTGGCCATCTTGAGGTTGAAGCCGGGATAGTCGATGGTGACAAGCACATCGGGCTTGTATTGCAATATATCTTGTTTACAGAAGCGAATGTTTCCCATCACGGTGCGTAGGTGTGTCACCACTTCGACAAAGCCCATTATGGCAAGGTCGCGTATGTGTCGCACAGGTTCGCCCGCTACATCTTGCATGGCATCACCTCCCCAAAAGCGGAATTGCGCATTGCTGTCGCGACGTTGCAACGCCCGCATGAGGTTGGCTCCGTGAAGGTCGCCAGAGGCTTCTCCTGCAATGATGTAGTACTTCATTTAGATTAGAACGAAATATATTTATATTTCATCATAAACCACATAAACATTACAAACGTGATGAAGAATGTGGTGATGACGGTTTTGAGAGTGGTGGGGTAGTCTTGTATCTTGGCATAATGGCGTAGCAGAAGCAGCGGTGGCACAAAGGCGATGGCAAACCAACGGGCACTTTCCAACATGGGGGTATGGGTCAATAGGATGACTAGCAATACTAGTAGAGCGCATAACACCTCTGATAGGAGGGTTGCCACTATGCCTAGGGCGATGCTGTCCTTATGTAGCAGTTTCTTCATTTTTCAATACTTTTGATGGCTTCAATATGGTGTAGCGCGGTAAGGTCGGGACGGATGGGAACCACGGAGACGTAGCCTTCGCCAAGCACATACTCGTCGCTGTCGGCTGGTGGGTTGTCGCATACAAACTTGCCCGTCATCCACCAATATGGCCTCCCAATGGGGTCAATGCGTTTCTCTAGTCCGTCTTTCCATGCCGCACGAGCCTGTTGGCACACGCGTATACCTTTGATTTGGTCGGCAGGCAGGCGAGGAATATTGACATTGAGGGCCGTGAAGTCGGGCAGAGGATGTGCTAGCACATGGTTTATTATGTGCCGGATAGTAGGTGTACATGCGTCAAAATCGGCAGCAGGATTGTGGTTGAGCAACGAGAATCCGATGGCTTGGCACCCATTCAGGCATGCCTCCAACACCGCTCCTATTGTGCCGCTGTAGATGATGTTGATAGAGGCGTTACTGCCATAGTTGATGCCTGATAGAACCAAGTCTGGCTGACGGGAACAGAAATGCTCCAGCCCCATCTTTACGCAGTCGGCAGGAGTGCCGTCGCAAGAGTAGATAGATAGGCCATTGCCTTGTTCGACTGGGTTCACTCGCAGTGGTCTTGTGCAGGTGATGGAGGTGCTCACCCCTGAAGCATTGTGGTCGGGAGCCATCACCACCACTTCGCCATACTCTTGAGCCACTGTGGCAAGGTGCCGCAGCCCCCGGGAGTTAACCCCGTCGTCGTTGGTTATGAGTATCAGTGGCTTCATTTATTCTTTGGCAAAGGGACTCTTTTGTTGGCCTAGGAAGAAGCTGGCTGGTTGGAGTATGTTGTCGAACACATAGTATTGGATGAGCACCGTGTCCTTGTCGTCGATGGTGGCGTATAGGCGGTTGAGGTCGAACATCTCGTACATGTCCATGTCGGGAATGGCTAGAGAGTCTGCGGGGTTGTTGTATTTGAGGTAGGTCTTCAGCTCACGGGTGATGCCCTCGGTATTGGTGATGCGTAATATCGTACGCGGGCCTGCGTTGAACGAGGTGTCCATGTTGCTGTTGGGCGCACGGCTGGCAAACTCGTCGAAATTCAGGTTGGCAAAGCAGGAGAGCATCTGAGCCACACGGGCTGTGTCGAAGTTAGGGGCAGGGGTGTTGGTCTGAGTCAGTATAAATGCAAATCCGTCGCCTTGGCGTTCGACGGCAAACGACTCCGCCGGGTTGGATGGAATCACCATCTCCACGCGTTGCAGCTGACGGATGTCCCAATGAACAATACTATGGCTGCGCCACGACATAGGGTCTGTCACAAAGCGTGGTGTCAGGTACCCTCTGAAGCCCGGTATATGGATGATGTAAGGCTCTTTGTCGCCTTTGCGAAACATATAGCAGGCCATCACGTCTTGCGTCTCATGTCCCACGAAATAGGTGACAGCAAGTTTCTCATGGGGGAACAATTTGATTTTACCGTTGAACCAGTTGATAAAGTATTTTTGCTGGTATACCTCCACTTTGATGGCACGGGCTGACAGCAACTTCACCACCTGCGGAACGGCATTCTTGTTCACCTGCTGGCGTATGCGCATGTCGTGCAGCGTCTCCAGCAGCAGGTCTATCATTGGTTGGCTGGCAGGGTAGATGCCGTCCACGGTCCACGCGGTGTCGCTCGTGCTGTCGGCAACGCGTTGTAGCAACACTTGATGGTCCCGTTTGTCGGCCATATATATTTTTGTGACGGCATCAATGTCTTCTACATGGAAGTCTTGGTCAAACGTGGCAGGTTTCGCTCCATGTTTGGCTATCAGCAGGGCTACGATGCCCAGCAATGCAACGATAGATAGGATGATTATGTTTTTTCTCTTCTTCATTTTCTACGGTATTTATTACGACGGATGAGGATAATGGCAACTCCGGCAAGGATGATGATGCCGGTGGGAAGCAGTATGTTGAGCAGTTTGTACCGTGTCCCCTCTTCTTTAATCTTCATCACATTCAATTTGCGTATCTTGATGTCGCGCGAACGGCTGGCTATCGAGCCCTCTTCGCCCACCAAATAGTCGATGCAGTTCAGCAGCAATTCCTTGTTGGCATACATGGTCTCGGTATAGAAATCGTAGCCTAGCGGATAGCCTGTCCCATCGTTAAAGTTGAAACGGTTTTTGATAATGTCGCCGTCCGACATGACAATCATGCTAGTGCTGTCGCCCACCTCGCGGTAGCCCATTGCGGGAATCTCCATGAAGTCGGGTGTCAGTCGGTTGCGGAACAACGACTTGAAGCTGCCTCGCAGCAACACGGCCACGGGTATGTTCTGTCGGTTGTAGAGCCTTCTGTCGGGTTCTATCTTGGCCTCGTTGAGGTCGTATATGGCAGGTGCGTTCTTCACCCGCGAGAACTCCGATGTGGACAACAATACGGTCTTTTCAATTTCGTTGTCGATAAGGTCTATGCTACTGATGAAGTCGGTCTTGATGAGGTCAAGGTTTCTCACTATCGGGTGCGACGACATCGGCACTATCTCAGGGAAGTACATCCACGGCTGGAACTGTATCTGCGGTTTCTCACCCACCATGCCCACTGTCATAGGTATAGGCCTGCATCGGATGTCCATGATGATGTCGGGGTTGATGCGTGCGCCGTAGGTAAACATCATCTCGTCGATGTTCAGTGGGAAGCGTGTCGCCACTGCCTGCCCGGCATGGGCTAGGCTGTCGAGGTCGGCATCCAGTGGGTCGACCAGCCATAGCAGTTTGCCACCATACATCACATATTGGTCTAGGATGTACAGGTCTCTGTCGCTGAACATCCGTGTCGGTTTGGCGATAATAATGAGGTCGTATTTGTTTCGGAACCGATAGGTCGTCGAGTCTTTCGAATCCACTACGCGGGTGGTGAGCGAGTTGATGTTCTCATCCATACGCACAGTGTCAAGGTTGTAGTATTCGTAGAGCGACCCTATCATGTCCGACAGGTTGGGCAGTGGCAGTTCGCCATGACCTCGCATGAAGGCCACCGACGGTTTCTGCCCTTGCGACAAGGCGCGGATGGCGTTCGACAGCACATACTCCAAACTCTGTATTGAGTTGTTCAGCAACTGTGACTGGTCCACATACTTCTGGCTCTGCAGCAACTGTATCGAAGTTTCGTTACCCTTGTATATGACATCGGCTGCGGGTATCAGCACCTGCGTCGTGACACCGTTGCCCGTGCTCACCTGTATTTGGGTGGGCTGTATGCCCTTCTGTGCCAACTTCTGATAGAATACCTGCCGCTCCTGCTGGTTGTCGAAGTCGTTGGGGTTCACAAATTCGTACTGCACATTCTTGTTGTATGCGCGGAACTGGTTGAGCATCTCCTTGGTCTCGTTCTGCAGCCGCTTGAAGTCGGCGGGGAACTCTCCTTCCAGATACACGCGGTACAGCACTGGCTCGTCAATCTTCTTCAGCAGGTTCTTGGTCGACTTCGACAGGGTGTATCGCTTCTCGGATGTCAGGTCGAGGCGGCCAAACACATAATATCCGATAACATTGACAAACACTACGATTAGTACGCCCGCGCCCAGTTCAATCCAGTGGCTGCGCCGCTGGTCTTTCTTGTTGCGCCAGCCGTGCCATTTGCGGCTCTGCAGCACAATGCGTGTTGCCATCATAAACACCGCTATCACGCTGGCGAAATATATCACGTCGCGGCTGTCAATCACCCCTCGGCTGATTGACTCGTAGTGGTAGCTCATGCCCAGCGAACGGACAAACAAGTCGGCATTGCCCAGAAATCCCATGCGGTATATCGATTCGAACCCCAAGTGCATGAATGCGCTCATCAGCGCGGCTAGGATGAAGGCTACTATCTGGTTGTTGGTGATGGAGCTGGCAAACAAGCCGATGGCAACAAATGCGGCCCCAAGCAGCAGCATTCCGATATACGACCCCACCACGCTCCCAGTGTCGATATTACCCACTGGGTCGCCCAGTGCCACCACGCTGAAGTAGCAAACCAATGTGGGCAGCAGCGAGATGAATACCAACACAAAGCCTGCGAGGAACTTCGCCCATATCAGTTTCATCTCGCTCAACGGCTTGGTGAGCAACAACTCCATGGTGCCGTTTTTCTTCTCCTCGGCAAACATGCGCATCGTGATGGCGGGAATCAGAAACAGGTAGAGGAACGGCCCTATCACAAACAGTCCGTCCATGCCGGCAAAGCCATAGTCGAGGATGTTGAAGTCCGACTTGAAAACCCACAGCATCAGTCCAGTGAGTACGAGGAAGACAATGATAGTCAAGTATCCGATTAGGGAGGAGAAGAAGCTGGATAGTTCTTTCTTGAATAGTGTGAACACGATTTAGTGAATTGTGATTAGTGATTAGTGAATAGACAAGCCACTTGAAGCAAGTTAGTTTTCAAATTTGAACCGTTTCGACTTGAACGAGCGCCCCTGGTAGTCGCCCAGCGACAGCTCGTACACCACTTCGGCCATCAGGCTGGCGCGCTTGGTCAGTATGTCGCGGTTGATGTTCTCCGCTATGTCACTCGGCACATGGTCGTAGGTGCCGCCCATGTGGTTGGTGAACACTATCGAAGGAATGCCAATCTGTGCAAAGGGGGCCGCATCGCCACGGGGCATGGTGCGGTAGCCACGCAGCAGCGACTTGGTGGAAATAGAGTCGTTGCGCGAGGCAATGTTCCACAACTGGGGGAACCTCTTGTTGCCAAGCACGTTGATGCTGTCGCCCGAACCGAGGCATTCGGCATTGATAAAGCACTCCACATTCCGCAGCTTGGGGAAATTCGACACAAAAATGCTCGCCCCCAAGTGCTCCAACTCTCCGCCAGAGAACAGCACGAATATTATCGAACGCTTGTTGTACTCAATCTGCGAAGGGACATTCACAGTCAGCAGACGTGCACATTCCAGCACGGCAGCCACGCCGCTGGCGTTGTCGTCAGCCCCAGGAAACAGGCAGGTGCTGCCCTGTATGCCCACATGGTCGAGGTGTGCGCCCACTACGATGTACTCATGCTTCATCTTGTCGTCCACTCCGGGCAGCACACCCACCACGTTGGCGGTGGTGGCTTTGGGATGGTAGCGGGCGTTGATGTTGATTTCGAATTTCTTGCGCAGGTGGAACGACTGCGGCTTCATGTTGTCCTGCAGTGCGTCGTACACCGAGTCTAGCGTCATCTGCTCGCTGGCCAGCAGGGCCTCGCCCATGTCGCGGGTGGTCTGCACCACGGGGAAGGTGGCCTGATGGGCCCCTTCGCCGCAATAGGCATGGTGCTGCACCTCGTAGGGGCGGCAGGTCTCCGACATGTTGATGCACACCAGGCCGACGGCCCCATGCTTGATGGCCACCTCGGCCTTTTGGCGCAGGGTGGTGTAGCGTCCGGCCACGTTGCCGGGCACAAACTCCGGCACCCCCGACAGGCAGAGCACTATCTTGCCCTGCACGTCCACCTTGGCATACTCGTCAAAGGCTAGGTTGTCGATGCCCCATCCGCAGAACACCACGGGAGCATTCGTGTAGCCGCGGCCCGTCATGCTCGAACACACATAGTCGCGGCCCAGCACATAGCGCGTACGGGTGTCGTTGTCGTTCACATAGGTGTCGAAATTACAATTCTCTATCTCGTTGTATTCCACCTGAAAATACTGTCCCCATTCGCCGTCTAACGGCTTCACGCCATACGATGCCAGCACGTCGGCACAATACTCGGCAGCGTCCAGATAGGCCTTCGAGCCTGCCATGCGTCCCTCATACTGCGACGACGAGAGCGTGCGTATATGCTTCATCAGCGTGTCGGTGTTGGCACGCAGCAGTGTGTCCATTGCTGCCAGCTCCAATTGGCGGGCCTCGGCAGCCTCTTTTGCAGCCTTTTCAGCCTCGGCCTTGGCGGCGGCAGCCTCTGCGGCGGCCTCTTTCTTCGTTTTGGCCTTGCCTTTCTTCTCTTCCTTGGATTTCGACTTCTTGTCCGACTTAGCCTTCTTTTCTGTCTTGTCCTTTTTCTTGCTTTGGGCATTAGCCTGCGGGCAGGCTCCAAAAGGCGACAACATCGCCAAAATCGCAAATAGGGCAATGAACTTCTTCATTTTCATTAGCGTATTTATTATTATATATTTTTTTATTTTTCTGACAATAAACAATTTGGTGTACCTATGGCACACATTATAAACAAGCAAAGATACGAAAAAAAAGCAATATACGAAAAAAAAACTTCTCACCCATCACAAGGCAATCACAATCAATCCGCCAATCCTTCACGCCCGCACAGGCATAAACGGCTGCCATAGCCTACTGTCCCAAAGGCACTCAACCCCACTTTTTA
The DNA here is from genome assembly GCA_964616965.1 of uncultured Bacteroidaceae bacterium. Classification (GTDB taxonomy): domain Bacteria; phylum Bacteroidota; class Bacteroidia; order Bacteroidales; family P3; genus Colimorpha. The sequence continues at coordinate 10,476 of CAZTVH010000039.1, forward strand.
CTTTCTAAATTGCCCCTCTCGCTTCAATCTTCATACCTTAGTTTTACCTTAGTTATACCTTAGTTATACTATATATAATAGAATAACTAAGGTATAACTAAAGTATAACAATAGAATAAGGAGCGAAGCCATTATGGAGCCACTAAAACTTCACTTCTCAGATAACAAGTTGATTTCTATACCAAACCATGTTCCCCTCTAAAAAAGAACCAAAACATAGAAACATAGCAAAAGTTGATTATTCAAGGCTGGGGAAAAAAGCTTTTCTCTATCACGAAAAATATGAATGTTAACATAGCAATAATGAAAACGCCATGAGTAAACACATGATTATTAGCACCAAAGATATTATTTCCAGTTTCTCTGTGTGTATTTCAAGGATTTTGTGTAAATTTGCAGCTGATTTAACCCAAATCAGTCATTTGTGTTTAACCCTTAATCACCCACAATGAAACGATACATCTTGGCTCTTTTGATGATTGCAGCGGCCTTCGGGGTTGCGGCATCAAACACCACTGTTCCCGACGGGCCTGACAAAAAGGCCGTAACGCTCCGTTGCGTGAAGCCTCCCTACCTCAAAGCGGGCGACCGCGTGGCACTTGTCTCACCATCGTATTTTAAAAACATGAAGGAGGTGGAGAAGGCCGCCAAGGTGCTGAGCGAATGGGGCTTGGTGCCAGTCGTTGCACCCAATGTGGGCAAGGAATACGCGGGCAGATACGCCGGCACGGTGGAGGAGCGTGTGAGCGACCTCCGCTGGGCGTTGGAAGACACTACAATCAAGGCGATTATCTGCAACCGTGGCGGCTATGGCACAATACATTATATCGACCAGATTTCGCTTGCCGAGTGGCGAGCGCATCCGAAATGGTTGGTGGGTTTTAGCGATGTCACCACCCTGCATGGGCTGCTGTCTCGTGCCGGGGTGATGAGTGTCCACGGCACGATGAGCATGTTTTTGGCTACCAGGGCTAAAGACACTAGTAGCACATTGATGCGCGACTTGCTGATGGGGCGTGTGCCACGCTATGAGGTGCCGGCGCATCCACAGAACATTGAGGGACGTGCCAGCGGCATATTGGTGGGAGGCAATTTGTGCACCATAACGCCCAACCTCGGCACTCAGGCCGATGCCACATTGGGGCGCGACCTTATCCTTTTCATTGAGGAGGTGGAGGAGGGTATGCACAATATAGACCGCCAGTTCAACATACTCATGATGAACGGTGTGCTCAACCGCTGCAAAGGCGTGGTGTTGGGCACTTTCACCGACTGCGAGCGGGAGTTCTCGTACGAGAGCGTTGAGGCGATGCTCCGCCCCTATATCGAGAAATACAAAATCCCGCTGCTCTGCGGCTTCCCCGGCGGGCATGGCAAGGTGAACCTGCCCCTAGTGATGGGTGCCCCCGTCACCATCGATGTCCGCCCCGATGGCGCCACCCTCCAATTCAACATCGACGGCGAGCAACAAGAATTTGTCGTCAAGAATTAACAATTGAGAACTATTTGAATCCCTGAATGCTTGGCCGATTTGCCGACCAAGCATTAAACTATCTAAACATTAAGGCAACCTCTAGAAATAGCCCGTTAGGGCTTTTCTTTCAATAGAAATGTATTGATTACCAAAAACAATTTCCTGTAGGGAATTTCGTTTAAGTAATGGTTAAAAAATAAGTTGTAACGATAAAGGCTCGGA
>CAZTVH010000040.1:0-1263 GCA_964616965.1 uncultured Bacteroidaceae bacterium
TCGTCAATTGTCACCTTCTCGCCAATGAGTACGGTCATCAGTCCTTCGAGTACGTCAAAGTTGGCTTTGTCGCGCAACATACGTTTGGCGGCCCAGTCGAATCGGATGTATTGTTCATTAATCATGTTAAGGTAACGTTGATGTTAGCAGATTATTGTATGTTGTGACAATCTTTTTCATTTAGATGGCATAGTTATTGATAATGCTTTAGCATTATGAGCAACCAACGAATGACATTTGATATTGACCGGCGGACGGTGACGGAGGGCGACGTGGTGGAGGTGAAGTGGCAGTGCGCCGAGGCCGAGAACGTGCGGCTGACCATCGACAACGGCTACCGCAGCACCGATATACCGCTGGAAAACAGCGGAAGTAAACGTTTCCGCCTGAACCGTTCGAAGGGACGGACACACCTCACCATCACGGTGAGCATAGGCGGCAAGAGCTATAGCAAGCGCATCAATGTGCGGGTGAAGAAGATGCCCACGGCACGCGCTGAGACGGTAGACCAACAGGGTCGGCGACAGGGCTGGCTAAGACAATGGTGGCAGAAACGGCTGACAAATTGGCATGACTTCCGCGCCCGTATGCGGCAGGGGATGCAGGCACTGCCCGAACGGAAGCAGCTGGCGGCAAAGATGCTTGCCATCATGGGCGTGATACTGATACTGAGTGCTATCTGGCCGAAGGTATACGGCTTTGGGATGATGATATTGGTGGCATACCTGGCCTATGTGATGTTCAAACGGTAGCATCGCCCTTGCGATAGGTGTAGAGCAGGAGGGTAAGGACGAGAATAAGTGCGGTAATGAGCAATGCCACGGGAAGATTGCAGTAGATGTCGGTGAGCATGGCGTGGGGCAGCGAGGAAATCCAACGGGTGAGCGCATCGACTATCACCAACTCGCCACTCAATAATGATGTTACCCAGCCACTGCCCGTCAATAACATCAGCAGCACCGTCGCCAACAACACACCAGCGAAAGGAACAATGGTGAGGTTGGCAATAAGGAAATAGAGCGGGAACTGGTGGAAATGGTACAGCACCAAAGGCAGGGTGGCCACTTGTGCCGAGGAGGAAAGGCAGATGAGCTGCCAAGCTTTTTGCGGCAGCCAAAGATACCACTTGGAAGAGTGTGGTAACAACTGCTGGAGTGGTCGATTCAAAAGTATGATGCCCGCCACCGCAGCGTATGAGAGCTGAAAACCCACATCGAACAGCAGCATAGGCTTTATCAGCAGGAGCAACAGCATGGAGGTGCA
>CAZTVH010000040.1:1363-12081 GCA_964616965.1 uncultured Bacteroidaceae bacterium
TGCTGCGTGGCCTCGTCCACATCGCTGCGCCACCCCAAGAGCAGTGCCTCGGCAATGCCCTGCTGCTGCGAAGTAAGACCGCTATGGCGTATGCGTTCCACCATACGGAGCTGGATGCCTTTAGACCAACCAAGGAGGGAGAATGTGCTGTCGTGGGCTAGGAACTGCCAACAATCTGATGGGACATAGCATTGCCAAAGGATGCCTTTGCGCCGCAGGTAGCGGCGATAGTCGAAGTCGCTCGTCCAATTACGAGGGTACTGCGGATGCGCCGCAATAGAAAGGCAGTCGCCATAGCGTAGAGAGGCCGACAGGCTGTCCTGGCGAATATAGAGTAGCACCTTGCCATGAGTGGGATGACCACCTGCGCTGAGTACCTCGGCAACGGATTTGTAGCATTTGGGAGTGGGACGCGGGGTGTCGCAGAGGCGCACAGAGAAGGTATCGACAGCTGTGGGGAACGGGTCGGAAGGGGTATGCAGCATAGGCAACATGGCTCCTATTCCAATCCAGATTGGCCATAGTAATAGGGGAAAGAGGACTTTTCGGATAGTGCCTCGGACGGATGCCTCAAAGACCAAAAGCAACAGACACAAACCTACTGCCACGCATACCCATACGATGGACGGCACAGCAGTATGATCCGCCAAAAGGATGCCCGCCACCGTGGCCAATGCCAGACGGAGCATGGGTGTGCGCACCATCAGGCGGCGGATAAGTTGGAGCGGTGTGTGGACTATGTTGTCTACCATTTTGCAAAAATACAACTTTTTTTCGTACTTTTGCAAAGTCAATTCAACATATGCATCATGGCACAGCACAACGACACAGGCAACATCGGGGAACAACTGGCTAGGCAATACCTAGAGGAGAAGGGGTTTGCCATCATGGAGACCAACTGGCGGAAAGGAAAATACGAAGTGGACATCATCGCCTACATGGAGGGGCTGATTGTGTTTGCCGAGGTGAAGACCCGCAGCAGACAGGACTATGGCGAGCCAGAAGAGTTTGTCACCATTGAGAAACAACGGGCCTATGTGCGCATGGCTGACAAATATGTCGTGGAACATAATCGCGAAGAGGAGGTGCGTTTTGACATCATCGCGGTGGAGGTAGAGGGTCTGGAATACCACATCACCCACCTTGAGAATGCCTTCAGTGCAGTGGGGTTGAGCCTCTATCCTAGACGTCCCAAGTGAAGCCCTCGAAGGGGTCTAAGATACCAGTGCCCTGCGACGCGGCCTCGGCAGCCTGCTTCTCGGAGAACTCCTGCAGACGACGGATGCGGCGGATGCCCCATTTCCACATGCGGATGTCGAACCATATCAATACTATAAACAGCACACTGGCAACTATGCCTTGCCCTTCGCCCATCGTTTCGGGAATCATAAGCAACGCATCGAAGGTGCCGTGCATCAGCATTGGCACGAGGAATGCCAGCCACATGTAGTGGCGGCGGTGGTGCGAAGTCTCGCCACGGTCGCCAAACTTGGCCAACGAAAAATAATAACCCATCATCACTCCAAACAAGAAATGTCCGGGTACGGAAAGCAATGCCCGCATTGTGCCTGTGGCCATTGCCTCGGCAAAGACATCCTGACGCAGCACATAGCCTAGATTTTCGAAGCAGGCAAAGCCCAGCGACACAAAGCAAGCATAGACGATGCCGTCGAAATACTCGTCAAACTCGGCACTCCGCCATATCGCCCAACGGAGGAGAAGGAGCTTGAACAACTCCTCAGAACAGCCAGCGACGATGAAACCAGTATAGGCACCAGCCACAACAGGAATGGGAGGGGTGAACTGTATCAGGATGCTTTCGAGAACCCCTGCGGGAATGATGGCAAGGGCCCCGAAGAGGAACGCCTTTATCAGTTTGCCCATAGGTTCTTTCGCGAAACGGTCCTGCCTGTATACCACAAAGGCTAGCACTAACACTGGCAGAATGGCTATGGCTATAAGATAGATGTTCATGGTGTGTTTGGGGTTTTGTGGCCTGCAAAACTACTGCACTCATGCCAGAGGTCTCAGACCGGTAATTACTATTTTAGCTTGCAAAAGTACACTTTTTTTTTCAAATAGTGTCTTTTTGATAAAAAGAAAGATTAGCACAATAATAAACCAATTGTTACGTTATGTAACTAATGATTTAATTCTACAAACAATTCCAATACTGTAGTACAATGCGGTACGCAGACTATTGCTTACAACTCTTTGGCCATAGAATGCAGAAACTGACTATACACGCTGGTTTCGGCTGCCCCAATCGCGACGGCAAACTGGGTTTCACTGGTTGCACATTCTGCAATAACGAGGCATTCAACCCCACCTACTGCCAACCGGCAAAAAGCATCACCGAGCAAATCAACGAGAGCATACGTTTCCACTCCCACCGCCACAATCAAACAGTAGGATACCTTGCCTACCTACAAGCCTACAGCAATACATACGCCCCGTTGGAACTGCTGCAAGAGCAATACAAAGAGGCTCTCTCCCACCCTATGGTGGAAGGACTAGTGATTGCCACCCGACCCGACTGCGTGGACGAGGAGAAACTGGAATATATCGCCTCTCTGGCACAAGAGCATTATGTGATGGTGGAATACGGCATAGAGAGCTGTTACGACCGCACCTTGCAACGCATCCACCGTGGTCACGACTATGCCTGCACCGTCGGTGCCATAGAAGAAACTGCACGGAGGGGCATCCCTTGTGGGGGACACCTGATATTGGGGCTGCCCAGCGAGAGTCGTGAAGAGATAGTGGCGGAGGCTGCCATCGTTTCACAACTGCCACTCAACACACTTAAGCTGCACCAGCTGCAAATACTTCGGGGTTCACAAATGGGAGAAGAGTACCTGCGTGACCCTTCTTCAGTACCGCCAGCCTTCGCACTCGATGAATACATCACTCTAGTGTGCGACTTTCTTGAACGACTGCGCCCCGATATCATCGTGGAACGCTTTGCCGCCAGCGTGCCGCCACGCTATCAGATGGCTCCCGAACGAGGTTGGCAACACCCCGATGGCACGCCAGTTAAGGGCAGCCAGATTGCCGACATGGTGGCTGCTGAACTTGCCCGTCGCAACACACAACAAGGTATCTACTATACCCCTAAAAATACTCACCAATGAGACATACCGCTGCGATACTATTGGCACTGCTGCTCTTATGTTCATGCGCCACACAGGAAGAAGCTGTCAGCGACAAGAAGACCATCACCGTGGCTCGGGTGACAGACGACAACTTCCGCGCCTATCTGCTCGACAATGGCTATGCCAAACCCTACAAAGGCAAGCTACATGGACGTGACCGCTTTACCCCTCAAAGCGAATGGGTGGAAAGCACTCCTTTGGGTCGTAGCACACAACTCATCGACTGTCATCGCAAGGAGATTCATTCGCTTGATGGCATTGAGCTATTTCCCAACCTAGTGATACTGATATGCAGCGAGAACCCCATCAGCCGTCTCGACCTGCACCACAACCCTAAGCTCAAACAGCTTGTTGCCATCGAGACGCCTCTGCGTTCGCTCGACATCAGTCGAAACACCGAACTAAAAATACTCAACATCAGCTTCCACCAGCTGCGCAAGCTCGATGTCAGCCAGAATACCCAGCTGGAAGAGCTGCTCTGCATCTTCGCTCCCGGCATCACCACGCTCGACCTCTCGCACAATCCCAACCTCCGCACCCTTTACATCCGACAGACCAATATACAGCTCGTCGACCTACGACGTAACACGGCTTTCCATGCCCTCCACGCCCTTGAAACACCGCTGGAATATATCGTCGTGTCGCCTCAGCACAACCTCGACAGCATCACCGCCTCGGTCGAAGAGGGCGTGCAGGTGCTCACCCTCTCCCCCACTGCCAAGCTGCCCAAGACACAGCATCTAGACCTGCCCGATACGCTCCCAACTCTCACCCCGCAACACCAAACACGCACCCAGCGGGCGATGACCCACACCCAAGCCGCAGCCGAAGGCATCAACGAGGAATACCTGCGCGAGGTGGAGTATCGACCCGCATGGACTATCGACACCGCCACCAAAAGCTTTGAGCAGTGGGGGATGATACGCTCCGACAAGCAGTTGGTGCAATTCATCCTCACATGGAAGATTTTCCTCGAAGGCATCTCGGAGGAGATGGCGGCACAGAACTTCGAGTTCGACAAGCCCTATCGCGGACACTGCGTCGTCTTCTTTGCCGAAGACGGCTACGCCGACTACTTCCTCTATAACTTCCTCGGCGAAGAACGCCCCACCGAAGAGCAGCAACGCCACTTTGAACAGGTGCTGCAGCGGTATATCGAGAACAACCCCATCGGCTTCTACGGCTCCCGCAAGTTCAGCCAATGCGGCGGCATCACCTTCCAACCCGGCAGCATCAAGGCGGAAGAAGAATAGTTTCTGACCACAAAGAACTAGATGAGGTGTGTCACCCTAATCTTCTTCCAACTAGGCCCCAAACCCAATTCGGCAAGTGAGCTGTCGCGGGTGATGAGTTCACCTTTTTGCAATCCTGTAATGGCTTGTTTGAGGTCCTGTAGTTGACTTCCGCTTACACCGAAAAGGTCTTTTAGAACCGCATCATTTTGTTGCTGTTGTTTCATTATTAGAGGATATTGGGCATTGGCATAGAAGTCGATGCTCTTGCTCTTGAAGTCCTCCATATTCTGCGTGGCCAAAATAATACTCATGCCTTTGTTGCGACCCACAGCGATGAGGTTTTGCAATGGCTTGTTCTCGAAACCAAGCATATAGTGAGCCTCGTCAATGATAGTGAAGTGGCGTATTTCCACACGTTCGTCATTCATCGCCTGTTTAGGCAGCTGTTCGTATATGTTGTTCAGCTTCGAAATGACAAAATAGACAATGGCTTTTGCAATGATACCGTTTTTCTCAAACTTGCCTAGGTTGATAATATTGCAAGTCTTCACTAAATCAATCTTGTCTTCATTGGAGAATATATTGTTGTTCACCAACTGGTTGAGTACCGACTTCACGCTATCCATATCACCTTGTTTTTTCTCAGGCAGCAGACGATTATAGTGGTCGAATATCATCTTGAAGTTGACGGGCTTCATGTTGCTAGCCTTGTACGCGTTGACGATGGCTTCGCTGAGGCGATTGTCCATATTTGCACTGATTTTCGCCCCCGAACTGATAGCCAGTAATGCTGTTGCTATCGTGGTTGAATATAGGTTGAGTTCATTGACAGGCTTGTTTGTAAAGTCTTTGAATGGGGTGAAGGGCAGCGGATGTTCCATCGGGTTTAGTATGGCACTACTGTCGGTGTCGAAATGCGACAGCCAAGCGGCATTGGCTGGGTCCGAGAACTCTCCTTTATAGTCGAATAGCAGGAAGTTAACAGGATAGTGTGTATCGCTCGATGCGGAACGCATTTGTTGTAGTAACACAGCTAGAAGGTTGCTCTTGCCACTGCCAGTAGTACCGGCCACTAGAATCTGAGTGTTGGCAATTGCTCGGCTGTTGATGTCGAGAGTGGCAGGCATATCATCGCCATAGCTTCCGACACAGAGGTTTAGAACAGGAATGTCACTTGTACTTGCACCTCCTCGCAACGGCGAGAACCGCAGCCAGTCGTCTATTCCGCCCTCTTTCATTAACAAGTCTCGTCCACGAAGAATCTCACGGCCTATCACTCTACTCACCACTGAGGATGAATTCCATTCTGCATCTACATCGTGGTAGCGCATTTTTATTAATGCCTCAATTAAAGAACCTATCTTTGCTTTAGTGAAAAGGGTAGCCCAATATGTGCTTCCTAACACCATCTGGTCTCCTTCAGTATCTTTCTCTGTGCGTTTTGTGGCATCGGCAAGGCCAGCAATTAGACATAGACGAATGACTGCCACTTGCGAAAGGACAATCGGTCGAATATCCGATGGGTACTGATGCAGGTTTATTCGTTGCTCAATAGATGCTTTTAGGTCTAACAACATTTCATTCATACCTTCGACACTTTTTATCGAGTTGTCAATTACCAGATTATCTACAGTCATATCTCTCAATCGTTAATGGTGATACCAAAGTAGTCATTTGTAATATTGGTACACTGCGCCTCTTTGTCGCGGTGCAGGGTGTAGGTCTTTGCCACAAAGGGGGCAATTTTCTTGAAGTCTCGCTCGGTGGTAATCTCCGTGTCGGTACTGAGCAGGATGGTTTGGTGTGCCAAATCGGGAAAGTAGTGTTCCAATATCACCTCGCGACTCTCCTTGTCTAATACACCCATCACGGTATCTATCATCACAGGTGGGTTGTAGTCACCTAGCTCGTAAAGAACTTTCAGTAGCACCTGCATCACCGTCTGTTTGGCACCCGCATTTAGCTGGCTGAGGTAAATCTCGTTTCCATTTTGGTGATAGATTTTGAAATTCACCTCTTCGCCATTTTCTCCCGATAAATCCACACGACCTATCACACCGGCATAAACTACTAGATTCAGATTCAACTGCTCCTTCATCATCTGCTCGATGTTCTTGCGCTTAGATGCAAGCAACTTGGCCGATAGGGTCTTAAAAAAGCCTGGTAGTTTGCATAGCATATCGTATTGTGGGTCGGGAATCTGCGGTATGTCGTAGTCGAAGGTTGCTATTCGGTCAGACAAACGTTTGATTTCGTTCTCGGTCTCTTTTATCCTACCGTTCAGCTCTACCATCCGTTTCTCGTTGTCCTCATATATGGTAATAAGGTTGTAATCCAACCCACTTAGTTCACGTTCGTAGTTTTGCAACTGTTCACGCTTGCGTGGTAGTTCAGCCACGTCCATGTCTATATTTTCTCGCTCGTTGTCCAGCGACAAGAATTGGTTGACGTATGCGTCGGAAATCAGTTTCTCCAGCACCTCTACATTGGCATCACTCAAGTACGGATATTTCTCTGACAACACATCTCCGTGCTTGCGTCCCTTTTGCATGTGACGCACCACTTCGTCTATCCTCACTCCTTGCAGGTCTTTATAGCTTTCGGCAAGGTAATCCACTATGTCACGAGTTATTCTTGTCAGCTGCTCGTCGCTTATCTCTTCGCCCCGTTCTTCGGCCAACCGTTTGCGTTCGCTCACTATCATTTCCACTTCTGGCCTGATGCGGTGAGCCAACGCAGGAAAGAGTACATTCAGCTCCAAATCCTTAACCACCTTATCCACACTGTCGCGATAGTCAGTGGCTTTTTTCTCTATTTGTTTTATACTTTCTTGCTGTTTGTTGATTCGGTCACGGGTCACATTGTCGGCACTGCGCCCTTGTTTCATTTGCTCATAGTGTTCGCGATTGTTACTTGAGTATTCCAATGCTTTCTCATAATCTTCGCGCAGTTGCTTCAGCTCTGCCTCCTTACCTTGTTTCTGATGCCCAAGCTGCTCGTATTCCTGACGCTGCTTCTCATTCTCTAGCTTTGCAGCCTTTTTCTCTGCCAACAATGTATCTGCCGCCTCATACAACTGGTTGTACTTGTTGAATCCCATCACCGAGTTGATGTTCTTCATGATGAGCTTGCTTATTTGCTCCTCTTTCACCAGCTCGCTGGTCTTCATGGCATCAAAGAGGAAATAGTTGCTCAACTCCGATGGCAGATTGGCGGCAATGATTTTTTTCACCACTTCTTCATTCTGCACTCGCTGGGCGTTGGGAGTGGCGATGCCATAACTATATCGGTTGCCGTTCATATTCAGCTCCACATTCCACCTCACCTTGCTGTCAATGAGCTGGTAAGTACGTTTCAATTTGTAAGGGGTTTCGTTTCCTAACACTAATCCACTAAACGATATTTCCAGCACTATACTTTTGTTTTCTATCCCCTGTTCCAGCTTCACGCCAGCGTTGAAATATTCGTCAAACTGGCGAGCAGTCTTTATTTCAAGCCCATACAATGCATGATAAATGGCATCAAACAACGTGGTCTTGCCACATCCATTGCCACCACCAATCAGTATAATTGGGCGGTCTTCATCGGCACTCAAGTCAAGGTCTAGCCGACGGTAGGTCTTGTAGTTCTCTGCGGAGATATGTGTTATCTTCATGACTGTACCTCCTTCAAAGCCTTGTTTAATATCTTGCGTAACTTCTTCTCATCGACTGCCTCTTCATTCCGCGCCTCGGTGTATGGTTTCAGGATATACTCCTTCAGCCAGTCGGGGTCAATGTCGGCACTCCGTGCGGCATCCTCTATGATATCCATGTCCTCCTGCCTGATGCCATAGTGCAGGAATGTGCGGTCAAGTCCTTTTTTCATGTCTTTATTATATCCTATACTGTAGAACGCAAGGTTCTCCAATGCTTTTCTCCCTTTGTCTTTCATAACGCGGTCAAATCTAATCGACACCATCCACCGAGGCTGTCAGTGTTGTCAATAATACCGCCTGGATAGTACCAGTTTTCACCTTCCTTCATCAATACTCCGCCCGTCATCTTTTTGCCTCTGGCATTATGCTCCTCGATATATTGCCACAGGGCGTTGTTCTTCTCCGGTGCATCTTCGTCGCTCCCAGGTGTCTTGGTATCAAAGAGGCAAACGGTACCATTTTTGAGCCGGATTATGAAGTCTACATAGAAACAACGCTGCCGGTTGCCACTGTCGGTATACGGGATGGCAAAATGTTGCTTGCCTTCGTCACCATTCTTGTACCACCAGTCGACACATTCTGTCTGCTTGTCAATCCAGCGGGCGAAGTCGCGTTCAGTTTTAGATGAGTTGCGTTGCTCAAAGTAAGGCTGTAGCGCGTGGTTGAAAATATCGTCAGCTGAAGCCACCACAGCCGAATTATAAATGCGTGTAGCAGGTATCTCAAATCGGCTTACCGTAAACTCTCTTGATGCTTTAGGCAAGGCTTTTTGTGTATTGCCATATCGCTGCAGCGCACATCGTATCAATTCTTCCATAAAGGACCTGTTGGTAGCAGCCAATATCACCTTGGGTGCTTCCGTCTCAAATACCCAGAAATAACGCTCCAGCATTTCAAGCAATGCACTTCGCAGCACGGGTGTACTATCGTATTTGGCATACTTACCCACATGGCTGCGGCAGAAAAGGGTTAGTAGTGTATCTAGTTCGGATGCATTTCGTGCCAGTCGTGCCTTTCGTACAATCTCCACCTCGCCACCGTCGCCCGTCAGTTGGGTGTCACGCGGTATCTCCACAAAGATTCTCGACACATCAAGCTGCAATCCCGCCTTGCGAGCATTCTCTCTGTTAGCGGTAATGACAGGGTCAGTTCCTGGTATAGGATTGGTTTCGTCATAATCAGGCAAAGGAAGTGGCAGTTGTTGGAGTTTCAGCATCTCGTTCAACGTGGCGAACAAGGCTCGTTTAAATCCGCTACCCAAACGGTTTCTCTGTTCGTGGCGATCCATATATACACTGCGTAGCTCTATGTTGTACAGATATTCGCGTCTATTGGCATACACCGAACTGATATAGTTCATGTCGTCACCCACCACACTGATGATATCGGCACTGAGGTTGGTGTATACATAGCCATAGTTCAGACGCTCATCATTATAAAAGTGCTGTTGCGGCATACGCAAAATGCGCCCTACTGTCTGTGTGGTGAAAGTCATGCTTTTCAACTCACGGAAGATGAGCAATACTGCTGCTCGTGGGCAGTCCCATCCCAAGGCAATGGCCTGCTTAAAGAGCAACACTTTTGTCAAATCGTTGTTGTGAACTATATTGGCAAGGTTGGGACTTTTCTCTTTGCTCAACCACACTGCCAGCCCGCCATTTTCTTCGCTTATGTCTATACCGGGTGTGGCGAGATACTGTTTCACTTCTTCGGCAATTGTGCTCTCCTCGCGACTCAGGCTTTCGCTACTGTCGTTGGGTAGCTGTACTAGTAGCAACGGATTGATGCCATATTCCTTCAACGTTTCTGCCAGTTCGTCACGTTTCTGCAATGCCCGCTTTAGCAACCGTTGGTTCAGCGTCAGGTCGCTCTGCTCTCGGTCGCTCTTGATATCGGGATTCAGTTGCACACCTTTCTTTATCATCTCTTCATCCACCACTTCTTGTCGTTGCACCACCACTGTATCACAGCCTCCTGTTATAGGCGTTGCACTGACGCGCAGTTCAATGTCGGGATTGATATTGGACAACACTTTCTCGCTCTTCACGGCGTTGCGCCCGCCGAACATGTGTTCCTCGTCAATGATGACCACCACAGGGATGTTGTGTTCTATTCTTGTGCGTCGCAGTAGTTCGTATAGGGTGCGGTTCTGCTCGTTATCTCGTATCAGCACAGCGTTGTCCTTATTGATACTCTCCCAGTTGAGGAACAGTACCTCGCCGTCGCGCAAACCTTCCAGATGCTCACACTCATCGAACATCACGGGGCGTAGGCTCCGTGTCTCGCTGAAGTAATTACGCATCGAGCGGTAGCTCTGCTGATGTAGTTTGTTAGGAGCAATCCACACCCACGCCACTCGACTGGTCACACACTCGCCGCTCTCTTTCAACTCGCGTTGCAGTTCATCCATCATCGCACTCACCATCACCGTCTTGCCGCTCCCCGTGGGTGCTTTGAACACTAGTTTGTTCCGCCGCCCACCGAAGTTAAGCAATCTTACCACGCGCTCCTTCAGCTCGTGTACCGCCGTCCGTTGATAGTTTTTCAGTTCTAACATGGCAACAACATTAGAGTATTGGTTTCTTTTGGGGATCAGCACTTCCGTCCCTTAGCATCAGCGTTTTTACATCC
>CAZTVH010000041.1:0-12081 GCA_964616965.1 uncultured Bacteroidaceae bacterium
CGGTCACATAAAGGTTCTGCTTGTCGATGCCCATCACCTCGGTGAGGAACTCCCAGCCGAAGGCGATGGCCTCCTTCTTGAAATAGTCGCCGAAACTCCAGTTGCCCAGCATCTCGAACATGGTGTGGTGGTAGGTGTCGTGTCCCACCTCCTCCAAGTCGTTGTGCTTGCCGCTCACGCGCAGGCACTTCTGCGCGTCGGCAACACGTGGATAGGGAGCATTGGCATTACCAAGGAATATATCCTTAAACTGGTTCATGCCGGCGTTGGTAAACATCAGCGTGGGGTCGTTCTTCACCACCATCGGAGCACTGGGCACAATGTGGTGACCCTTGCCCTCAAAGAATTGCAAAAACTTGCTTCGTATTTCGTTGCTTGTCATGTTTTTTGTGATTATTATTTTTCTGAGTAATCGGGGTTGTCGGAGCAATTGGAGTAGTCGGGGTAGTCACACTACTCCAAAAACCGAACCATCAAAACTCGTCCCTCTCCACCAGCAGTATGGCATTCTGGGGAACGATGTAATATTTCTGTCCGTTGTACTTGATTTCGATGGCATTCTTCTGCAAGAACAGAGCCAAATCGCCCTGCTGCACCTGCAGCGGCATATAGCGTGTGTCGCCCTTCTTGGGGTTCCAAACCTCCCCCTCGTCCAAATTGGGCAGCGGATAGCCGGGGCCACATTTCAAGATATAGCCCGACTGTACCGTCTCCTTGTCTTGATAGCCTGCGGGCAGATACAGCCCGCTCTTCGTGCGGTCGGCTCCATCGTTGGGTTTTATCAACACCCTGTCGCCCACCACGATAATCTTATCCAAATCCTTTGTCATAGTCATAAATCGAAAATGCAAAGGTACGAAAAAATATTTGATTATTATAAACCGAATTGTGGAGTACCCCTGCTCATTTCAAAAAACGCAACCCACAATTGGCAAAAATACATTTTTTTTTCGTATTTTTGCAATTTGACACAACCGTCTACAACAAACAGCTACACACTGAAAACAACGTCATTATGAACAAAAAACACATCCACATATACCTTCTGCTACTCACTCTGGCAGCGCTCCTGCCCGCTCGCGCCCAAGAGGTGCAGCCCACATGGGAGTCGCTCAACCAGCGCGGCTATCCCCAGTGGTTCCAAGATGCCAAGCTGGGCATCTTCATCCATTGGGGCCTTTATTCAGTGCCTGCCTACTCCCACCCCGACGGCTACAGCGAGTGGTTCTATCGCGGCCTGATGCAGGGCGACAGCATCCGTGTCAAAGAGATGAAAGACTTCAACCGCCGCTGGGGCTACATGCTTGGCGACCAATGGAGCGGCCGCCTCAGCAACGACGATGCCGTCAAGCAAAACCCCAAAGTCACCGACCTCTACACCCTCTATGCCCAAACCTGGTTTGCCGAACACTGGAACCCGCGCCAGTGGGCCGACCTCTTTGTCCAGTCGGGTGCCAAATACGTCGTCCTAGTCACCAAGCACCACGACGGCTACTGCCTGTGGCGCAGCCGCTACCAGCCCAACTGGAACAGCGTGGTCACCGGCCCCCACATCGACATCGTAGACAGCCTCACCCGCGCCGTCCGCGCCACCGGCCTCAAAATGGGCTTCTACTACTCACTCACCGAGTGGACCAACCCCCTCCACATCTGGATGCACGACCCCGACGATGCCATCGCCGAATACGTCGACCACTACATGATACCCCAATTCAAAGAACTAGTCACCAAATACAAGCCCAGCCTCATCTTCACCGACGGCGAGTGGCAAAACACCGCCGAGCAGTTCCATGCCACCGAACTCATCTCGTGGTACTACAACACCGTAGGCCCCGAAGCCATCGTCAACGACCGCTGGGGCAGCGGCACCGAGCACGGGTTCAAGACACCCGAATACAAAGGAGCCATCAAAGACACCCTGCGCCCTTGGGCCGAATGCCGTGGCATAGGCCGCAGCTTCGCCCTCAACCGCAACGAGCCCCTCAGCAACTACCTCACCTCCGACTCCCTCATACGCCACTTTGTCAAACTAGTGGCCGCAGGCGGCGGCATGACACTCAACGTGGGGCCCGATGCCGACGGCACCATCCCCATGCTACAGCAGGAACGCCTCATCGACCTTGGCAACTGGCTTAAAGTCAACGGCGAAGCCATCTACGCCTCCCGCCCCTACCGCAAGATGTGCGAACGCGACAGCACCATCTTCTACACCCGCTGTGGCGGCAACCTCTACGCCATTGCCACCCACCTCGACGGCAACACCCTAGTGCTGAAAAACATGCCCCGGCCCGGCCTCCTCTCCCAAGTGAAACTGCTCGGCTGCGACAAGCACATCAGCCACTTCTACTTCGCCGGCAGCATCTACATCCGCCTCAACAACCTCACCTTCGAGGACATCAGCAAAACCAAAGGAGCCTGGGTGTTCCGCATCACCAAATACGGAAACTAATAATAACACAAATATCATTCACCATAGACAACCCCCACACACCATGAAACGAATAGTCCCAACCCTATGCTGCCTCCTCACCCTAGCCATCAGCTGCCAGAAAACTGACGACATACGCCCCATCTACCCCACCTACCCACCCGTGGTAGACACCGTCGTCCCCGAACAGCCTGTGCCCGCCCTCTTCTCCATCAGCGACTCGCAGCAGGTGCGCTTTGCCACGGGCAACCTACAATACATCGAAGGCCATTGGCGTTTTGCCGAACACCAGAACGACTTCCTAGGCCACTTCGACCCTAACCATTGCGACCTCTTCACCTGGCCCTGCAACAACTCCAACTGGGGCCTCGACACCACCACCTACGACTGGTTGCACTACAACAGCGACTTCACGGACTGGGGCACCAACCCCTCGCTCATTGCCGACCTTGGCAACGGCTGGCGCACCCTATCCGCCTACGAATGGGACTACCTGCTCAACCATCGCAAGGTGGATGGCTCTGCCGGCGAGGGCCACTAATGGATTGCCGCCCGCATCGAGGGGCAGTACGGCCTGATTATCTATCCCGACGGCTACGCGCAGCAAACCGCCACGCTAGGCACCATCCCCGACAGCTGCGTCTTCCTGCCTGCACCAGGCAGCCGACACGGCAACCGACTCTATTATACCGGGGATGAACGCGGCTTCTACCGCACCTCTTCCCGCTCCGATGAGATAAAGTGGTTTGCCTATCACCTTTCATTCCACCAATCCTACAGTACCACAATTCTCGACATATCATATTCCGACCTTGAAATGGGCCTGGCCGTCCGCCTAGTGCGCGACATCTGATTGCGAACGAACACCATAGGCCACAACCGCCATCCGGCAGCATGTCCCTCATGTCCACGGCCTATCCCCTACCACCTCTTTCCGTTCTTCGATCCATTTCCGCTCCTTCTCCACCCCTTTTCCGCTCTAGGGAGCGGAAAACAACCTCAAAACAAGTGGAAATCAATCAAATGCAACTAAAAGCCACAAGAAGTGGAAGGATGCGGTATTGGCACAGAAAATCGCGCGCACACGGCTACCGCCCGGCTCCTCCGTCGCAGGGTAGGCAAGAGAGGCGGGGGCACAATGGTCAAATAATCTGCAGAGCCTTGACAGCCTGTTCGATGCCCTCCTCATCGACCGAGGTGGTGACATAGTCGGCATGTGATTTGACGTTGTCGTCGGCATTGCCCATAGCCACACCTATGCCGCAGTATTCGAGCATCTCGATATCGTTGCCGCCGTCGCCAAAGGCGATGCATTCGCTACGGTCGATGCCGAAATGGCGCAACACACTCTCGATGCCTACGGCCTTGCTGTTGTCCATGTGCACCAGGTCGCTAAACTGGGGGTGCCAGCGTGGCAGGCGACAGTGGGGCAGCAGGTCGAGCACTTCGGCATCGCGCTCGGCGGGCATGACGGCTATGATTTGGTAGACCTCGCTCCCAAACATTTGGTCGATAGGCACCAGCGGGGGCATGTCGAACTGCAATTGGTCGTGGATGGCGTTGGCCACGGGGTCGGTGAGCGAGCTGATAGCCATCTGGTGCTCGGTGAAGAGCATGGTGCAGAGGTGGTTGTCCTGGGCATAGTGGAGCCAGCGGTCGGTTTCGTCCTGAGGTATCGGGTTGCGGAGCAGCACCGTGTCGCCGACAAAGCAGTAGCCGCCGTTCATGGTGACATAGCCGTCGAACGAGACGGGCATGTGGGGTATCAGCACCTTGGGGCGTCCTGAGGCGATGAATGTCCTTACCCCTTGCGCGTGCAGGGCTTGGAAGGCACTGACGGTACCCGGCGACACACGGTGGGTCTTGAAACTAAGAAGTGTGCCGTCGATGTCGAAAAAGGCGGCTTTAATCATTCTTGTAGGGGCAGTTGGGCAATCACTCGTTCAAACAGCGTGGTCATTTTCTCGGCAGCGAGGTTGGCCTGACGCACCACGTCGTCGCCATCGTTGAGGCAGCCTTCGCCAAGGTCGTTGGACTGGTTGGTGATGATGCTCATGCCGAAAATCTCCATACCGCTGTGGCGCGCCACAATCACTTCGGGGATGGTCGACATGCCGGCAGCGTCGCCGCCGATGGCGGCATAGTAGCGATATTCGGCGCGAGTTTCGTAAGTGGGGCCTGTGCCACCGACATATACGCCCTGCTGGAGGGTAAGGCCCATCTGCGCGGCTTGGTCGAGGGCGAGTTTGCGGATGCGTGTGCTATAGACGGTGGTCATGTCGGGGAAGCGGGGGCCGAACTCGTCCATGTTGGGTCCAATCAATGGGTTGGGCAGGAGGTTGATGTGGTCGGTGATAATCATCATGTCGCCCACGCGATAGGTTGGGTTGACGGCACCTGCCGCGTTGCTCACAAAGAGGGTCTTGATGCCCAGTCGTGCCATGACGCGTACGGGGAAGGTGACTTCCTGCATGGTGTAGCCTTCGTAGTAGTGGAAACGGCCCTGCATGGCCATGATGTTTTTGCCACCCATTGTGCCGATGATGAGGTTGCCCTTGTGGCCAACGGCTGTGGAGCGTTTGAAATTGGGGATGCCCGCGTAGGGGATGGTCAGTGGGTCTTCGATGCGGTCGGCCATCAGGCCGAGGCCGCTGCCAAGGATGACTGCTATCTGGGGCATGGGGCGCGAGCCGAGACACTGGCGGATATAGTCGGCGGTTTCGTCTATTTTGTGTATCATGGGTTTAAGTGGATTATGGGGTTATTGGGGATTGTTGTTTTTCAGCTGGTTGATGCGTTCCATGATTTCAGCAGCCTGCTCGTAGTCCTCGTTTGCCTCGCAGAGGCGAAGCTGCTGTTCGAGTTCTTCGACAGTTGCCTCACGGGGCGACGCGCCTTGTGAGGGCAGATTGTCGGTGAGGGCGTTGGGGTCCATCGACGTTTCTTCGAGCACGTTGAGGTCGATCAGTATGTCGCAGTGCTGCATGATGGCAAGCACGACAGCATCGCTGGTGCGGCTGTCGATGCGTTTTTCGGAAAACCCGTCGCTGATGTAGAGGGTGGAATAGAAGATGCCTTCGTCGAAGCGGTCAATAGTCACCTTCTTCAGGGTGAGCATGTATTCTTCAAGTATGTGATTGAGCAGGTTGTGTGTGAGGGGGCGGCGCGCCTCCTTCTGCTCGATGGCCATGATGATGGCCTGCGCTTCAGCCTCGCCAATGAGTACGGGGACGTGTTTGCCCCGTTCTGGTGCATTCAACACCAGAATGTAGCTGTCGCTCATCGACATGGTTTGCGAAATCTGCAAGGGATAGACGGGTGTATACAAAGTGACTGGGTGTTTGAGGATTATTGACTGAGGTATTTCACCAACTGTTTGACAGCGAGGCCGCGGTGGCTAATCATGTTCTTCACTTCGAGGGGCATCTCGGCAAAGCTGACGGCAAAACGGTCGGGCATAAACACGGGGTCGTAGCCGAAACCATCGGCGCCGTAACGCTCGGTGAGGATGACACCATCCACACGGCCTTCGAAATAGCGGGGCACACCGTTTTCTATCAAGCAAATCACGGTGCGGAAACAGGCTTTGCGGTTGGTGTTGCCATCGAGGGCGGCAAGGAGCTTGTTGATGTTGTCGTCGAACGAGCAGTGCTCGCCCGCATAGCGCGCGCTGTACACCCCCGGAGCACCGCCAAGGGCTTCGACCTCCAGGCCCGTGTCGTCGGCAAAGCAGTCGGTGTGGGTGCGGTCCCACACCCATTGGGCTTTTTGCAGGGCGTTGCCTTGAAGGGTGGTGGATGTTTCGGGAATATCACCCTCCAAACCCATGTCGGAGAGACTTTTTATCAGCACGTTGCCACGGAGTATCTCGTTAACTTCGTGTAGTTTGTGCTTGTTATTTGTTGCAAAAACCAAGGTTCTCATATCATGCAAAAATACACAAAAAAAAACAATTAATAACTTTTATTTATTATTAGGCACAATAAGTGTGGGTAAAAGTCGTTATGATATATTATTTTGAATAAAAAAGGAAGAACAATATGAAAAGAGTATCACTGATTCTGTTGACTCTCTTGCTGGCATCCACCACCTATGCCAAAGAGAAGAGTTTGTCGGCCCTGTTTGGCTACTCGGCATTCTATCTGCCTGAGAACGATAAGCCATACGTTGAGACCTATTTGCGTTTCGACGCGTGGTCGCTGAACTTGGTACCAGACGAGAGCGGGCAGTATCGTGCCACGGTGGAAGTAACCATCGTAGTGCGCAAGGGCGACACGGTGGCCTATGTGAAGAAGTACGACCTCCACAGCCCCTACACCGGCAGCGCGGAGGCGAACAATTTCACCTTTTTCGACTTGCAGCGGTTTGCCTTAGACAACGGTATCTACGACCTGCAGCTGACGCTGCGCGACAAGGCCTCGGAGCAGCCTCCTGCTGTGATAAACGACAGGCTGGTGGTGTATTTTCAGAAGGGGGCACCTTCGATGTCGAACATACAACTGATGTCGTCGGCCACGCCGACAGTGGAGACCAACATGTTGTCGCGCAACGGCTACGACATGCTGCCATACATCAGCGACTTTGTGCCTGCCCAAATCACGATGCTGCACCCCTACATTGAGGTGTATAACCTCGACAAGGAACTGGGGGACAACCCATACGTCATCTATTTCACCATAGAGCAGAAGGAGACGGGCCGCCGCATTGCCGCCTACGATACCTTTATCAGCCGCCCTGCTGCCAAGCAACTAGACCCATTCTGGGGTAGCATCGACATCGCCACACTGCCTTCGGGCAACTACAACCTGATGGCAGAGGTGCGCAACCTGAAGGGCGAGATGCTCAAAAGAAAACGCATCTCGTTCCAACGCTCAAACCCCGGCATCAGCAGCGACGAGATAACCGAGAACCAGGTGGCGGCATCGTTCGTAGGCCTGATTACCGACGAAAGCAAACTGAGCTACTATATCCGCGCACTCTACCCCATCTCCTCGCCCAACGAGGTGCGCATTGCCGACCACCTCTTGAAGGAGGGCAACATGGCGGAGAAACAGACATTCTTCTATCGGTTCTGGACTGACCGCGACATGATGGACCCAGAGAGCAAATGGAACCAGTATCTTGTGCGGCTCACCTATGTGGACGAGCATTACAGCTATCCCAAGACCCCCGGCTACATGACCGACCGTGGACGGGTGTACCTGCAATACGGGCCGCCCGACTATGTGCGCGACGAGAAGAACTTTGTCGGCGCACTGGATATCGAGGGGCTAGGGCAGATACACTATCTCCCCTACCAGCTGTGGCGCTACAACCGTATGGAAAACGACTTCCCCAACCGCGTGTTCCTCTTTTGGGACGAGTTTCGCAGTGGCTACTACAAGCTGTTGAACTCCAACGCCCGAGGCGAGATAATCATGCCCAACTGGGAACGTATGCTCAGTCAGAACCAATTGGAAGAAGACACCCTTGGCGAAGTGGGGCAACAATTCGAAAGAGGATATTGAAGTTGATATAGGTTGACGATACTATCTGAAATAATATATTTTGTGGTGTATCATCTGGTGCGTTACCGCCGCAAGGTGACGCGCACCAATTTGGCAAACGCCTATCCCGACCGCACGGCAGACGAGCGACGCGACATTGAGCGAGCCTACTACCACCACATCAGCGACCTGCTGGTGGAGGGGCTGTATAATCTATACGCCCAGCCCCAATCTATCATGCTACGCTATCACTTTGCCAACCGCCAACTGATACACCGCTACTACGAGCAAGGCCAAAGCATCATCCTCATGTCTGCCCACTACAACAACTGGGAGTATATGATTACGTCGCTCAACTACCAACTGATGCACCACGGCGTGGGAGTAGGCAAACCGCTCAACGACAAACTGGTTGCCAGCTACGTCACCCGCCGCCGGGGGCGTTTTGGCACCGAGATAGTCGACCACACCACTGTGCGCCAAACGGTTGAGTACTACCAACAACACCACGTGCCTGTTGCCTATATGATGCTCTCCGACCAGTCGCCCAGCGACGAGCATAAAAGCTTCTGGACCCTATTCATGCACCAAGAAACCCCTTTCATATACGGTGCCGAATACTTTGCCCGAAAATATAACATGCCCGTTATCTACTACGAGGTGACAAAGACTTCTCGCGGACACTACGAGGTGCGTTTCACCCCTTTGTGCGACAAGCCCAACGAGGTGCCGCAATACACCATCATCTCGCGCTATATCCAGCATCTGGGCAACACCATCGATGCCGCCCCACAGTACTGGCTTTGGTCGCACCGCCGCTGGAAACGACATCGCCCTTCCGACGTACCACTCAATCCATTAACCCCATAACTTTCATCCGCTAATGAAAACAGCCGTCGTCATACTCAACTGGAACGGAAAGCACATGCTCGAACGCTTTCTCCCCTCGGTCACAGCCCACACCACGGGCGATGCCGAGGTGGTGATAGCCGACAATGGCTCCACCGACGACTCACTTGCCTTCCTCCGTGAACAATACCCCGCACTGCGCGTCATCCCGTTAGACAAGAACTACGGCTTTGCCGACGGCTACAACCGCGCATTGGAGCAAATAGAGGCCGACTACTATGTGCTGCTCAACGACGACGTGGAGGTCACACCCAATTGGATTGAACCAGTGATTGCACAGATGCGACGGAACCCGCAGACCGCCATCTGCCAGCCCAAGCTGCTGATGTATGACCAGCGCGACACCTTTGAATATGCCGGTGGTGCGGGAGGCTTTATCGACAAATACGGCTACCCCTTCTGCCGCGGGCGGCTGTTCACCACCCTCGAACAAGACCACGGCCAATACAACGATGCCCGCGAAGTGTTCTGGGCATCGGGGGCTGCCATGTTCGTCCGTGCCGACGTGTGGAAACAGCTCGGAGGCCTCGACGGCGAGTTCTTTGCCCACATGGAGGAGATAGACTTCTGCTGGCGGGCCAAGAATGCCGGCTACCGCGTGGAATATTGCCCACAGTCGGTGGTTTACCATGTCGGCGGCGGCACTCTCCCCAAGTCCAACCCCCGCAAGACCTACCTCAACTTCCGCAACAACATGGCCCTGCTCTACAAGAACCTCCCCAAACGTCGGCTGGCATGGGTGATGGCCTGCCGCGTGGCCCTCGACTATGTGGCTGCCCTCAAATTCCTGCTCGAAGGCAAGCCGCAAGAGTTCAAGGCTGTAGCCCAAGCCCACCACGCCTTCTACCGCTGGCTGCCCACGCTCAAGACACGCCGCTGCCGCGAGGCCAAGCCCGTCAGCTGCACGCTGGACAGCCTACTGCTTATCCACTACTATCTTTTAAAGAAAAAACACTTTACCCAATACACCACATTAAAGTGACTAATGAATTGTGAATTAAGGCTACCACACAACATATCAACGAATCAACATATCAACAAATAACATGAGAAAAGTCCGCGTTCGTTTCGCACCCAGCCCCACAGGCCCGCTACACATTGGCGGAGTGCGCACTGCATTGTACAATTATCTTTTCGCCCGTCAGAATGGCGGCGACATGATTCTTCGTATTGAAGACACCGACCAGACCCGCTTCGTCCCTGGTGCCGAAGACTATATCATTGAAGCCCTCACCTGGCTGGGCATCCAATTCGACGAGGGTGTCCACATCGGCGGCAACTATGGCCCCTACCGCCAGAGCGACCGCAAGCCCATCTACCGCCAATATGCCGACCAACTCATCCGCGACGGCTGGGCCTACTACGCCTTCGACCGGGCTGAGGCTCTTGATGCCAAACGCAAAGAATATGAGGCAGAGAAGAAAACCTTCCAATACGACTGCAACACCCGTCTCACAATGGAGAACAGCCTCTCCCTGCCCGCCGACGAGGTGCAGCGCCGTCTCGACGAAGGCCAGCCCTATGTGGTGCGTTTTAAATTCCCCGAAAACATCGACATCACCGTCCACGACCTCATCCGTGGCGATGTGACCATGAACAGCCGCCTCCTCGACGACAAGGTGCTCTTCAAGTCAGACGGCATGCCCACCTACCACCTCGCCAACATCGTCGACGACCACCTGATGGAGGTGTCGCACGTCATCCGTGGCGAGGAATGGCTGCCCTCTGCGCCCCTCCATGTAATGCTTTACAAGGCATTCGGCTGGGAAGAGACCATGCCCCAGTTTGCCCACCTCCCCCTGCTCCTCAAGCCCGACGGCAACGGCAAACTCAGCAAGCGCGACGGCGACCGCCTCGGCTTCCCCGTCTTCCCACTCGACTGGCACAACCCCGAAACAGGCGAAATATCTAGTGGCTACCGCGAGCGCGGATACCTGCCCGAAGCCGTCGTCAACATGCTCGCCCTCCTCGGTTGGAACCCCGGCAACGACCAAGAACTTATGACTATGGACGAGCTGATAAAGCTCTTCAGTATCGAACACATCAGCAAAAGCGGTGCCAAATTCAACGTCGAAAAAGCCAAGTGGTTCAACCACGAATACCTGCAGAAATGCCCCGACCAGCGGCTAGCTGAGATGTTCCTACCCCAACTCAACGAGCACGGCATAAAAGTAGAAGACACCGAGTCGAACAACTTTCAACTTTCAACATTCAACCTTCAATACGTTGTCAATGTCTGCGGCATGATGAAGGAACGGCTCAACTTCCCCGGCGAGCTGTGGGACCAGACCCACTACTTCTTCGTCGCCCCCACCGAGTACGACCCCAAGGCCGTCGCCAAACGTTGGAAACCCGGCATGACCACCCACATGGCCAAAGTCATCGAAATCCTCAACACCGTCCCCTTCCAGTACGATGCCATCCACCAAGCCCTCCTCGAAGACTACATCAAAGGCCACGAACTCAACATGGGGCAGATAATGAACTCCCTGCGCCTTGCCGTCGTTGGCACCACCGTCGGCCCCGACATGCTCACCCTCGTCATGACCATTGGCAAAGACGAGACCATCGCCCGCGTCCAACGCGCCATCGACACCCTAGGCGAAATAGACAATTAATAAGAATAATCACCCGTCCGACCAGTCCGACCCCATCCTACACGTTCCGACCAGTCCGACAAAAAAACAACCACCACAATGGAAATCCACCAAGACCTCAACAAACCCGTCGACGACAACAGTGTCGACACCATCGAAATGAAAGAAGCCCAAGAGCAACGCCCCGCCAACCCTGAGCCGCTGCCCCAGCCCGAGAGCCCCGCACCACAGCCCCCGTGCGACAACACCGAGCCCAAATGCCACAAAGGGCACTGCCACATCTGGCTCGCCATCCTCAACATCCTGCTCCTCATCGGACTCGTAGTCCTCTACATCCTCCACTTCACCGGCACAGGCACCCCCAGCAAGGTCAACCCCAACGCCTCCATGCCCCTCATCCCCGAAGACGGACAGCTCAAAGTGGCATGTGTCGACAGCGACAGCCTCCTTGCCAAATACCAATACGCCATCGACCTGCAAGAAGAACTCAACAAGTATAAGGATGCACAGGAGGAGAGCTACCAGCAGCAGATGGCCCAGTTCCAGAAAGACTACCAAAACTTCATCCAAACGGGAGAGAACATGACCCTCAGCCAGCAACAGGCCAAGGAAGCCGAACTCAAGCAGCGTGCCGAGAAAATGGCCTCCCTCGAGCAGGAAC
>CAZTVH010000042.1:0-11935 GCA_964616965.1 uncultured Bacteroidaceae bacterium
TTCTCGAACTGGTGGAAAGCTTTATCCACTGCGGTTGACCAGCACACTAACTATCTTGAGATGGTGTTCACCGAGGTGAAATAATGCCTAAACTCTATCTACTGATTGGTGGCAACCAAGGCGACCGCCGACAGATGATACACAAGGCGGCAGACCTGATACGGGAACGTATCGGGTCTGTCGTTGCTTGTTCGCGTGTGTACGAGACTGAGCCGTGGGGACGTTTCGCACCCGACGAGAGCCCCCAAGGGTTCTACAACCAGGCGTTGGAGGTGGAGACCACATTGCCGCCACACGACGCACTCAAAGAGGCATTGGGCATAGAATGGGCCTTAGGACGCCGCCGACGGCCAACCGTCGCAGGTGACAACAATGCCCAATTCTATTCCAGTCGCCCTATCGATATCGACCTCATTCTATACGACAATCTGGTTGTAGATACCCCTGACCTCACGTTGCCCCATCCCCGTATGCACTTGCGCCGTTTCGTTTTAGAACCCCTTGTCGAGATGGCACCCGACTATATACACCCCATATTGAATAAAACATTGACAGAACTGCTAGACGAATGTACCGACACATCATCCTGTATGCCCTGCTGCTGATACCCCTAGGCTTGAATGCCCAGCACACCATCAGCGGCACCATCACCGACCACGTCACGGGAGAGACCTTGATAGGTGCCACGGTGCTCGACTCACAAAGTGGCAAGGGTACCACCACCAACGCCAATGGCCGCTACACCCTCACGCTGAAGAACAGCAACGCCACATTGCGCATCACCTTTGTGGGCTATGAACCCATTTACGACACCCTGTACATGAAGGGCAACATCACCCGCAACTACAGCCTAAAACCGAGCATACAACTGAAGGAGGTGGTGGTGCGGGCGCAGCGTGTCAACTCGCGCGAATCGTCGCAGATGTCGGCACTCGAAATGCCAGTGGAACAGCTAAAGGCGGTGCCGGTGCTATTTGGCGAAGCCGACATACTGAAAGCAATACAGCTGCTGCCCGGCGTGCAGAGCGGCAACGAGGGGACGGGCGGCATGTATGTGCGCGGCGGCGGCCCCGACGAGAACCTCTTTCTGCTCGACGGCATTCCGCTGTATAACGTGAACCACATGGGCGGCTTCTTCTCCGCCTTCAACGCCGACGCGGTGAAGAACGTGACACTCTACAAAGGCAGCTTCCCGGCCCGATTTGGTGGCAGACTGTCGAGCGTGCTGGACGTGACCACCAACAACGGCAACGACAAGGAAATCCACGGCAATGCTTCCGTCGGCTTCATCTCCGCCAAGCTGAACGTGGAAGGCCCTATAGTGAAAGAGAAGACCACCTTTTGCCTGTCGGCACGAAGAACCTATGCCGATTTTCTGCTCCGCCCGCTGGTGCAACGGCTTGCCACCGACGTGGACGGCAAGGCCAAGTTGGTGGCCGGCTACTATTTCTATGACCTTAACGCCAAGGTGACGCACACTTTCTCGGACAAGAGCCGCCTGTACGCCACGTTTTACCACGGCGATGACGACGTGTACACCAAGGTGCGCACGGAAAGCAGTCTGGCCGAGGACCAATACCTCGACTTTGCCAACAACTGGGGCAACCTGGTGGGCGGACTGCGATGGAACTATGTGCTAGGCCCCAAGCTGTTTATGAACCTCTCCACCTCCTATACCCAATATAAGAATAAAATGAGGGTGGGCATCGAAAAGACTGCCATCCTTGACGACGGCAGCGAACAGGTCTCCACTATCAGTGGCAATTATGTGTCGTCAATCTACGACCTTACGGAGCGTCTAGACTTCTCCTACACCCCCGTCCCCGACCACAACATACAGTTTGGCACCTATTATACCCGCCATTGGATATGCCCCAGCGTGGCAAGTGGCAGCATAGACTATTTCGACCAGATTCAGATGAACAGTGCCTGGCAAATGGACACGGTGTTGCAAGAAGACACTGTGCATGCCCACGAGATAGTAATGTTCGCGGAGGATGACTGGAGCATCAACGATGTGTTTAAAATCAACTATGGACTCAACGTTAGCGGATTTGGGGTAGAGGACGTGTTCTATCCCTCGGTACAGCCTCGCATATCGGGACGAGCCTTGGTGGGAGAGAACCTATCTCTCAAGGTGGGCTATGCCTACATGTCGCAGTATATGCACCTGCTATCTACTACCAGTGTCAGTCTGCCCACGGACCTGTGGGTGCCATCCACCCACCGCATCCCGCCCATGAAGGCACACCAGGTGGCCGCAGGGGCCTGCTATACAACCGACTTGGGTGTTGAGTTCTCACTCGAAGGCTATTATAAGCACATGACCGACTTGATTGAATATAAGGATGGAGCCACCTCGTTCGGCAGCACTGTGGGCTGGGAGGATTTGGTATGTCTCGGCGACGGGTGGACCTACGGAGCGGAGTTTCTAGCCCAACGCAACTATGGCGACCTCACGGGCTGGGTGGCCTACACATGGAGCCGCACTACCCACCTTTTTGACCGCCCCGGCCAGATGCTCAACAACGGGAAGCCCTTCCCTGCTAAATACGACCGCCGACACGACCTATCTATTGTGCTGACCTATAAGATTAACAAACGTATCGATGTCAGCGGAACATGGGTTTTCAGCACAGGCAATACCGCCACATTGGCTATGGAAAAATACCCTGTTGCATCCGACGATCCCGAAGCCTATAATGGTAACCCCAACATGACCAACTCCCTGTCGCACGTCAGTAGCCGCAACAATTTCCGTATGCCCAACTACCACCGTGCCGACATCAGCGTCAATTTCCACCGCACCTTCAAGCAGAGCAAGAGCAACCTGCCCGAAACCGGGGAAAATCGCCCAGTGTGGCGGCCCAAGATGCGTCGCACGTTCAACATCAGCGTATACAACCTTTATAACCGCGCGAACCCCTATCTCACTTATACAAGCAGCCAGTATAGCTATCAGGGTTACAACAAGGCTCTTGTGCAGCTATCCATCTTCCCCATCCTCCCGTCTATTGCATACACCTTATATTTTTAACATGAAACAGTTTGCCATCATATTCCTCCTATTACTCACGCTGACATCGTGTGAGAAGGTCATTGATTTCAATACTTCAGTCTCCCAGCCCGAAGTGGTGCTAAACGCGGTTCCTTCGGCTGAGAAGCAACTCTTTGTCTATTTTGCCCACACCCGCTTCTTCCTCGACTCCACCAACAACCAACCTATCAGCGATGTGGACATGGTGATGACCATCAACGGAATGGACTATAGACCCACCTCAGTGGACCGTTGCAACTATTTCTTCAACTATACAGTCCAAGAGGCCGACGACCTCGCTATTCGCGTCCGTGCCGACGGCAAGGACATCACTGCCCATACTGTGGTGCCACGTATGCCTCGCATCAGCCAACCGATAGTGATAGCCAACGATACTGGCACGTTTCATCTGCTGATAGTCAACTTCAACATCTCTGACTACCCCGACCAAAAAGACTATTACTGCATCAGTCTGCGCCAACGCGACAGTGGTTGCCGATACAGTCCCTATTATGAACACTTCGACACTATCGACACCACCTACACCACCTTCTTCCTCTGTAACGATAAAGACCTTGTCGACCCATTTATTGCCGCCAACATGTCGGTAGGAGGGTTCTCGCCCTTCAACCAGTTGCTTACAACAGATGAAAACTTTGACGGGGAGACCCACAATACCACGCTGACCCTCATACGCCTAACCGACACCAATGAAGTGGTTCCTTACATTCATCAGTATACCCTCGATGTCGAAACGGTCAGCCCCGACCGCTACCGTTATCTACAAAACATATCTAATGCCACCAGCGTGATGCAGCTCATCACAGAACCGCCCGAAGTATACAGCAATGTCAACGGTGCCCTCGGCATCTTCGCCGCCAACGCCCGTCGCATATTCCCTCTTATCACCTTCAGTGGAGGAACCCGTCCCCCATTAGAGGATGATACCGCAAAACACTGAAGCCATGCGCATCTATCTCACAGGCTATATGTATAGCGGCAAGACTACCGTAGGGCATAAACTCGCCACACGGTTGGGGTACCAATGGATTGACCTCGACCAGATGCTAGAAACCACTTTCCATACCACTGTCCCCATCTTTTTCAAACGCTATGGCGAAGAGGCATTCCGTAAGATTGAGCAGAAGCTGCTTCACAGCACAGCCGAACGCGACAGCATAGTAATCTCTACGGGTGGCGGCACCCCCTGCCATTTCGACAACATAGAGTGGATGAACCTTCACGGCACCTCAGTTTATTTCGATGTTACCATCGAGACACTCCTACGCCGTGCTTCACAATCCAAAAAGCCTCGCCCCATCTTGGCCGGCATGACCGAGGAGGAACGAAGCCTATACATCCGTCAGCAACTCTCACAAAGGTTGCCCTATTATCAAAAGGCCAATATTATTTTTCCTGCCGACCAGCCCGACCTCGACCAGTTGATAGGGCTAGTCACTTCTGCCCAGTAATTCTGTGCAGGCTACACGACAGCAGGTCCCCGTTGTCGTCATATAGGTGCATCCCGTTGCCTTCGCAATAACGCCACACTTTGCAGTCCTTGCACTGTCCCTTGCGCATCCAGCTGCGGTTGCGGTAGGCTTGGAACTTGTTCTGCCACACCTCCCACAGGTTATCCTTGTAGATATTGCCCTGATGCAGGTTGCTTCGGATGCTGGTACAGCCTGATATGCTGCCGTCGCACAGCACCGATGCCACCTCTATACCTGCCCTGCAAAAGTAGTAGTTGTCTCTCACCTGCCGTTCATAGCTGCCTAGATAGCCCTCGCAGGCATAGCTGCAAATCATGCCGTCGTCGGCTTCTCTCACCCGTTTCACAAAGTCTAGCACCCCTGTGAACTGCTCGTTCGACAGCTGCAGTTCGGGGTCGTTGGCGGCACGACCCATCGGGAAGATGGCAAATATTCGCCATCTATGGCATCCCAACGACAGCAGGTATTCCTTGATGGCATCCAGCTGGTGATAGTTGCGGGGATTGACGCAGGTCACCACATCCCACAGTATCTCTTTTGTCTGGCCCAATAGGCGTATCGCGTTGCTCGCCCGCTCAAAACCTCCTTTGGTCTGGCGCATCCAGTCGTGTTCCTCTTCCAGACCGTCGAGACTCACGGTGATAGAGTGCATCCCGCTTGCCAACAGGCTGTCCAGCCGTTTCTCATCTAACAGGTAGCCATTTGTTACCATGCCCCAGGGGAAACCTCTTCGATACAGCTCCAGTCCGCAGGCATCGATGTCGGGGCGTAGCAATGCCTCGCCACCCGTGAAGATGACAAACACCTTATGTGGGTCCACATGAGGCGTGATGTCGTCTATTGCCTTGAAAAAGTCTTTCGTCGGCATGTCGGGGGTGGTCGTGCTCACCTTGCAGTCGCTACCACAATGCCTGCAACGCATATTGCACCGCAACGTACACTCCCAAAAGAGTGTGCGCAAAGGGTGCAACTGTGCTTGATTGTGACGGTATTGCCGCCAAATCTCCTGTTTTAGGTCCATGACATCTGATAAGATTGTGCAATTGTGTGAATGCGTTATTGCTAGGATTGTTGCCCAACACATTCACACCATAACACATTCAAAGCTACTTCTTGCTCACGGTGATGTCAACATCCTTGGTCCTACGGCCTAGGTACCAGCCTTTACGCTCTCCCGATTGGTCTGCTTCGGTAAACTCGATGTCAACCATCTGGTCCACATAGCTGCCATTGGCCTTGCCGTCAATGTCGCGCACTATCACGCGTTGCACATCCACGGGCACGTCCTTTACATGGCATTCAAACACGCCTTGCGCGTCGGTAGTGTCCGACGAACGCTCAATATAGCTCTGCACATAAGGGTTGTCCAAGTCCATGTGGTCGGGTGCGATGTCTACGGTCTGATTGACCAGTATCACCTGCATCCCCTTCACTGGCTTGCCCTGCTCGTTGATGACACGCCCTTTCACCACAAAGTCCATCGTCGGCACCCCATACATCAGGGCCATCTCTCCACCTCTTGGAACGGGTTGCTCCACGGTGTCCTTGTCGTCGTTTTTCACGGGCTCTTCTGCCACCTTTTTGGCAGTGTGACACGCCGTGAGTCCAAACAGTCCCATTGCACCCATCAGCAGCCAGTCTTTCAGTTTCAGAAAACGAATTTTCATATTGTTATGTTTTGTTTAAGAGGTTTAATGTTTAAAGTTTAAGGGTTTAATGATATAAAGGTTTGCACCAATTCTTTCAATTTCCAATTTCTAGCTGCACTCTCACGCTCTCCGCATGTATCTTTTCAAATAGTTCCTCCACAAATTCGGGTGCCAAACCTAGTTCTGCAGCCGTCAACTTCCGTTGCTGTAGCACATGCTCCCATCTTTTGGGCTGGTACACTGCCAAGTTGTCCCGCTTCTTCACCTTCGCTATCTCGCTCGCCACTCCCAGTCGTGCCGCCAGCACCTGCAGCAGCTGACCGTCCAGCAGGTCTATCTCCTCGCGCAGCCTTTGCAGCTGTCCGTCGGCAACCGTGCTGTCGGTCTGTCTCACCACCAAGGTGTCCAGAAGCTCCTTCAACTCATCGGGCGTAATCTGCTGCTTCGCATCCGTCAACGCCTTGTCCGGATGGGGATGCACCTCCACCATCAAGCCGTCCATACCCAGATTCATCGCTGTCTGTGCCAATGCCGCTATCGGTTCGCGCCGTCCGGCAATATGGCTGGGGTCGCACAAGATAGGCAGTCCAGGCTCCTGTCGGCGCAACTCAATCGGCACTTCCCACAACGGATTGTTGCGATAGCCGCCGTTCATAAACACGTCAAAGCCACGATGCACTGCCACAATATCCTTCAACCCCACCTGTCGGCAACGCTCCACCGCGCCAATCCACAGCTGCACATCGGGGCTTGGCGCATTCTTCACCATCACCGTCAGCTCGCTTCCCCGCATTGCCTCCGTCACCTCCTTCATCATAAAGGGGTTCGCCGTCGTCCTTGCGCCAATCCACACCCCCTCCATGCCGTATCGCAGCGCCAGCTCCACATGCTCTGCTCGTGCCACCTCGCAGCAGAAGCGCAGCCCCCGGCACTCGCTCCTCACCTCCGCCACCCATCGCAGTGCCTCTTCGCCATTGCCCTCAAACACACCTGGGTGGGTCCTCGGCTTCCACACGCCGCAGCGCACCATATCCACCTGTGGCACCTGCGTCAACGCCTGCACCACCTCGCCCAGCTGCTCGCGGCTTTCCACGCTGCACGGGCCTGCCACGATATATGGCTTTATACCTTTCATATCCCGATAACGCACAATGGCGCGTTTTATTACACTACACACGAAAAAAAGACACACGCCCATCGGGCATGTGCCTTTTTTAAGTCGTTTGTTGTAAATACTTATTCGGCAGTATCGGGGATGACCGACACATACGAACGGTCCTCGCGACCCTTCTTGAAGTTGACAACACCGTCGCACAGGGCGAAAAGCGTATGGTCCTTACCCATGCCGACATTTCTGCCGGGGTTGTGGACGGTACCACGCTGACGCACGATGATGTTACCAGCGATACAATGCTGACCGCCAAAAATTTTAACGCCTAAACGTTTGCTTTCGGATTCACGACCGTTACTGGAACTACCGACACCTTTTTTGTGAGCCATAATTTTCTATTTTTAAACGGTTTTACATTGATTTAGTTGATGCTGTCGATTTTAATCTGAGTCAGATAGTCGCGATGGCCATTCATCTTCTGATAGCCCTTGCGGCGAATCTTCTTGAACACCAAAACTTTGTCACCCTTAAGGTGGCGCAGCACGGTGGCCTTCACGTTTGCACCGGCAATGTAAGGCTGTCCAACCTCGATGTTGCCGTCATTGTCTTTAAGCATCACGGAGTCAAAAGTAATCTCGCTACCCTCGTCGTTGTGGAGACGGTTCACGAAGACCTTCTGATCTTGAGCGACCTTGAATTGCTTTCCTGCGATTTCTACGATTGCGTACATTGTGTTTTTATTATTTTAATTGTGTAATTTACTGCATTTTCGGTGGCATTCCATATCCACGAAACGGACTGCAAAATTACAACTATTTTTCAAACTGACAAACTTTTTTTGCGAGTTGGTTATCAATACATTGATTTACACTGCAAAATTTTGTTCCCAACCGGGGGTCCCGTCTCGAACCCATTTGGGCATGGATTATCAATAGTTAAAGCTGCTTCCACCGAGAAACTCGCGCATGATGCTTGTTGGGGGAATGTAGGTGGGCTCGATGGGTTCGAGCAGTTCGATGAAGTTGAGCAGGTGCCGTGCCTCTGCATATTCTTCGCAATTCTCTGGAACATGCTTTAGCAATGGCTCGGCGTATATTTTCAATACGCCCAGCTCGTAGAGTAGGGCAGAATTGAATTGTATGTCGGCCAGTTCCTGATAGGGAAATATGTTCAATTCCTCACCACGGCGCACCTCTTGCCACCTGTGGATGGTATTGCAGGCATTCCATCCTCGGAAACTGTTGTCGCGCACGATGCGGCGCAGCATGCGGTTCTCGCTGCTGCGTATGCTGTTCAGGTCGTCGATGGCTATCTGGGTCAGCGCCGACACATATACTTTAAACTTCAGTTCGTCGGCAATCTGTGCGGTCAGTTTGGGGTTGAGGGCATGTATGCCTTCTACCACCAATATGCTGTTAGGCCCCAGTTGCAGGCTTTTGCCATCGAAAAAGGGACAGCCTTTAACGAAGTCGAAGGTGGGTATCTCGACAAGTTCGCCATTGAAGAGCCGTTGCAGGTGCTCGTTCAGCATGGGTATGTCTAGTGCGTCGATGCTTTCGAAGTCAGGCTCTCCATTGGGTAGGCGAGGGGTTCGTTCGCGCGAGAGGAAATAGTCGTCTAGCGACAGCTGCTTCACGTCAAATCCCAACACCTGTAGCTGTACGCTCAGTCGGCGACACGAGGTGGTCTTGCCCGACGACGACGGCCCCGCCAGCAGCACCATCTTCACCTGGTCGCGGCGTTGGTATATCATGTCGGCTATCTCGGCATATTTCTTTTCGTGCAGGGCTTCCGACACATGGATAAGGTCGTTCGACTTGCCGTCGCGCACGATGCGGTTGAGGTCGGTGATGGTAGGCACATGCAGTAGGTCTACCCAGTGGTGGTGCTCGCTGAAGATTGAGAACAGTTTGGGTGTCTCTGGCAAGATGGGCAGTTTGTCGAGATGCTTCCTGTCGGGCAGCTGCAGCAGGTACCCCTCGTCGGCGTAGGTGCGGAAGTCCCACGAGAAGAGGCATCCCGTGCTGGGCACCAGCTTGGAGGCCACCTTGTGTATCGTGCCGTCGAGAAAGTGCATGTTGATGTACAGCTGGTTGAGCGACTTCAGTAGTTTGAGCGTTTCGGGATTGTTCGTCTCTTCCATCAGTTTAATGGCATCCGATAGCAGCATCAGCTTGGATTCAAACGGGATGTCGAGATGTTGGAGCTCTATCATGCGGTCGCGGACAGCGTTTGCCACTTTCACCCTGTCGGGCTCGTCTGTGCCGTCAAGGGTGCAATAAAATCCCCCCTGCATCGAGTGCTTCACCTGCAAGCGGCATTTGGGGTAAACGTCGCGTGCCGCCTTGTAGAGAAGGAAAGAGAGCGAGGCCTGATACATGCGCCACCCTTGGGTGCAGTTGATGTCGAAGAAACGTATGGTCTTAGGGTTGTAAAGGCGATAGTGAAGGTTGGTCACTTCGTTGTTGACCAATGCGCCCAGCACTGGGCTCTGCAACGGCCATCGGCCCAATTCGGTGTAATATTCTTGTACCAGTTCGAGAAGGGATATGCCTTGTTTTACATATCGGCGTTCGTGGGTGTTCTCTATGACTATTTCAATTGTGTCCATTTCTTTGAAACTAAATGGTAAAAGGTAAAAACTAGAAGGGGGAGCTGTAGCTGTTGGCACCTACTTTTAGTTTCTACTTTTTAGTTTTTACTTTCCATTAATAACGTATATTAATTTTTTTTAGTATCTTTGCACCGCGAAAAAAACGTGTTATTATTATATGAAAAAGTTTGTTTTCACTCTCTTACTGCTTGCTTTTCTGCCCATTGTGGCACATGCGCAGGCCGACCAAAAACTGATTAACAAAGCCCAACAGGGCGACCCAGCCGCTATGGTGAAGCTGGGTGAGTGCTACGAAAACGGTGCCGGCGTGGCCCACGACTCCACCCTTGCCCTGAAATGGTTCCAACGGGCTGCCGACCTCGGCGACTGCATGGGCTGGCTGCGCGTGTCGCGCTACTATCTCACCGGCTCGGCTGGCGTTACCAAGGACACTGCCCGCTATTTCTCCATCCGCAAGGATTGGGCACATCAAGGTTGTCCCGAAGCTATGTCGGCTCTTGCCGTGGCTTATGAGTTCGGCAACGGCTGCAAGGCCGACACCGCCAAGGCTCTCGAACTCTATGAGATGGCTCTCAAAGCCGGCTCGTCGTGGGCTTATGAGAACTTGGGTGTGAACTATATGAACGGTGATATGGGCTTACCTAAGGATGAGAAGAAGGGTGTGGCTTATTACCAGAAGGCACTCAAACTGGGCAACATCGATGTCTATGCCCGCTTGGCCAATTATTATGCTTTCAAGCAAGACTTTAAGAAGGCGTGGAAATACGCCAACGAAGGAATGAAATGGGGCGACCCCGATGCCGCCACCTTGGCTGCTCGTATGTACGGCTTTGGCAACGGTGTCGAGCAGGACGAGGCGAAGGCAATGCATATCCTTGACTCCCTTATCCGCGAACATCACAACCTTAGTTTCACACAGGCTTTGGCAGGTATCTACTATCTGTCTGCCGACAATCTGGGTCTGCGCGACAGCAACCGCGCCATTAGCATTTGGGAGCAGGGCGACATTCAGGGCAGTTCACTCTGTCGGATGAGTCTGGGCAACCAGTATTATGGTCAGGAACGCTACGAAGAGGCTCTTGCCTACTACAAGAAGGTGGCTGACAATACTTTTGACGATGGCTATCAGGGCGATGCCTGTAGATACCTCTCAGGTATGTACTACGATGGTCTAGGCTGTGAGAAGGACGAAGAGCAGTCTGTCGCTTGGCTCATACGCGGTATCGAGAAGTTCCACGATGCGGAATGCGCCATGTCTCTCGCCTCTTATTACGAGGACAAAGAGGATCTGGCACAAACTGCTAAATACTGCCGTCTCGCCGACCAGTACGGCGACACCAACGCCATGATCGCCTTGGGCCGACTTTATGCCAACAACGGCAACAACGACATGGCTGCCGACTGTTTCCAGAAGGTGATTGACCGTGGGCAAGCCGACGGCTACTACTGGATGGCCATGCTCTACAATGCTCAGGGCGATGCCAAGACCTGCAACGACTATCTCTTCAAGGGCGACAAGAAGGGCGACCCCAGCTGTGCCACGGCACTTGGCACCATCTACGAGAACGGTCTCGACGGCTACAAGGTGGATTACAAGAAGGCTGCCAAATACTACGAGAAGTCCGGCGACTCACAGGCTCTCTACCGTCTCGGCATCATGTATCTAGGCGGTAACATCGGCAAGCAGAAGGAGGCCGACATTGCCAAGGGCATGGACTATGTGAAACAGGCAGCCGACCAGGGTCGTATCGATGCCATCTATACGCTTGGCTACTGCTACGAGACAGGCCGCAACGTCGACTCTGTCGACCACGAGAAGGCCGTTCAGTACTTCCAAGTCCTTGCTGACAACGAAGTGCCTGCCGGCCAGTTCAAGATGGGTCTCTACTACGAATTGGGCGACGGCGGTCTGGAGGCCGACTCTGTCAAGGCTATCGAATATTATCAGAAAGCCGCCGACCAAGGCCATGGCGAGGCTATGTGCTACCTTGGCGACTTCTACCGCATAGGTCGTTATATGCCGCTCGACCA
>CAZTVH010000043.1:0-11873 GCA_964616965.1 uncultured Bacteroidaceae bacterium
GAGCTATGAAGAGGACCTTTTTCATAATAGTCTTCATAAATTTCCTCTATAACTCAAAAATGTCAAAAATATTTTGTATCTTTGCACCATGAAAAACAAGTTGGCTGATTTTAACTTTTTTTATAGTCTCCTGCTACCTACGGTACTATATGGGGTGCGCTGCCATTACCGTACCTTTACGGTGCAGGGCAAGGAACACATCCCTTGGGGAGAGCATTTCATTATTGCCCCCTGCCACCAGAACGCCCTGATGGATGCGTTGGTCATCCTGCAGGTGATGAACCGCAAGACAGTCTTTCTGGCACGGGCCGACATCTTTCAGAACCCTGTGGCGCGATACTTCCTTACATGGCTACGCATCAGCCCGGTCTACCGCATTCGCGACGGGCGGGACTCGCTCTCGCGCAACGAGGAGATATTCAACACGGCACGACAGGTTGTGGAACAGGGGGTGCCCCTTTGCCTCATGGCTGAAGGCCGCCACAACGACCGCCATCAGCTGTTGCCTTTGGTCAAAGGCATGTTCCGTATAGCGGGTGCCACTCAGGCTGAATTGGGCGACAAGCCACTGTATATTCTCCCCGTTGGCCTCGATTACGACCACTACGAGTGCGTGTACCACAATGTGTGTGCCAGTATAGGCAAGCCTATCGACATCAGGCAGTTTATGGCCGAGTATAAGGCCAACGAACCGATTGCCCTCAACCAGATGCGCAGTGCCCTTACGGCCTCGCTAAAGGCACAGATGCACGATGTGGCAAGCCACGACAGGTACGACGACGAGTATGCCTACTGTCATTTCAAGACGCAAGAGACACTGCATCAGATGGGGCTGTACAACAACCCGTTCAACCGTTTTGTGGCTCGTAGGCACGTCAGTGAGTCTATCGCCGCCCTTCCTGACGAGCAGCGGAATAGTCTCTACGACCAAGGGGCTGCTTTTGCCGAGGATTGTCGCCGACAGAGGGTGCCATTGTGGTTTGCCTCCAAGGGGTGGACTGTGGGTAAGAGCCTCCTCTCCATGCTGGCTGTGTTGCTCACGGTGGCGGCCATCGTGCCGATATGGCAATATTGGTTGATTAGCAACGTTACGGTGTATCTGCCCACCCATCTCTTTGTCAGGCGTGCTATCAAAGACACCCAGTTCCGCAGTTCGGTCGACTACGGCATTCGCCTGCTCCTGCAGTTTATCAATGGCATTGTGGTCTTTGTAGTGTTCACCTGCACTCGAAACGTCCTTTGGGGCTTGGGAATGGTTTTGTTGTGTGCGCTCAGTGCGTGGGTCACCCCCCGCATCTTCATGTTGTTGCGCGACGTGTGGTATGGCCTGCGTTGGCGCAACTGCATTTCTGAATAGTGCAGCGATTGTAACCCGGCGGTTCACCCCAGGCTCAGAGCGTGGGGGTGCAATAGTGCATAGGGTGGAAGTGCTTTACATTGACGGCCTTGAGGAATTGTAGCGGGCCGCGCAGCATCTC
Organism: uncultured Bacteroidaceae bacterium; assembly: GCA_964616965.1. Lineage (GTDB taxonomy): Bacteria > Bacteroidota > Bacteroidia > Bacteroidales > P3 > Colimorpha. The sequence continues at coordinate 1,479 of CAZTVH010000043.1, forward strand.
TTGCCCTAGGCGAGGGTCGACGGGGAACATGGCATGGTCGATTTCGGGATGGTCGTTGCGAATGTCGCGCAAGATGGAGAGAAAAAGCTTTTCCATCTGGTCTGGAGTCACTTTCACGCGACTGCTCATCCCTTCGTCATCGTTGTCGGACTCGGTGAAAAACCAGTTGTTGCAGTCGCCGGCGTGATAGAGGGTGGTGCCCTCCCGGAGGGTGACGACGGTGCTGACTCCAACGTCGGTGGAGCGGTAGGCTTGAAGCTTGAAGTGCGGGGTCTCCACGGTCTCGCCGAACCGCAGTATGGCGAAGGGGAGGGTCTTGTCTATCTTTCGACGGCGGACGGTGTCGTAGGAGGGCAGCAGATGCCACTGCTCATCCTTTCGTTCCTCGCACCAACGAACAATCACACGGTTGAAATGGTCTACGTGGAAGTGCGAGACGATGAAGTACACCGCTTTCACGTCGCGCTCGGCCTCTTCTAGAAACTTGGGTAGCAGCCCTTCGGGGTCTTGCCAGTAGTCGTAGACAATAAGGAAGTCGGGGTCGTTGTAGACGAAACAGCTGTGATGGATATAGTGTAGTGGCATGGGGCAAAAAGTGCTATAGCCAGTTCAAATCAACCCTGCTTTGGGCGAGAACTGGATGATGATAAACTGTTCGTCAAAACAGATGTCCTCTAAGGTGATGCGCTCGAAGATGGGGGCAAGGTTGGGGCTTTTGCCCAAGGAGAGGAGCAGCTGGTTGCCTCCCATCATCTGCACCATTTCCATGCCGGGCTGGTTCTTCGCTTGGTTGAGGGCTGTGCGGAGCATAAACTCGATGGCGGCACCGCCACCGAATGAGAGGAACACGTCGCTGCCATTAATACGGTCGACGGTAATGTCCACGCCCACTGAACCCATCAGCGGTACGGGGTAGGAGATGCGGACGGTGTGGGTGTCGCTGTATGTGAGAGGGAGGCGTTTGCCAGCCTTGCGTTCTGCGATTTGTTCGATTTCTGAGTAGGATAAACGGAATTGCATGTTTGTATCTTTTTTATGCAGAATAACGCGTATGTGGAAAAAAAATTGTATTTTTGCACTTTGAAATAATAAACAAACAACTACCATGAAAGTAAGAGAACTTGTCGACAAATTGAATCTTAAGGTGCTTTCGGGTGCCGACGGTCTAGACCGTGAAATAGAGGGTTGCTATGTTTCGGACCTTCTCAGCGATGTGATGGGCAATGCCGAGATGGGCAACGTGTGGGTCACACTTCAGGTGCATAAGAATGTGATGGCCATTGCCTCGTTGAAGGAGTTGGCGTGCGTGATTCTGGTGAAGGGCCAGACCGCCACCGAGGAGACCCTGGAGCAGAGCAACGAGGAGGGTATCCCATTCCTCAGCACCACGATGGAAACCTTTGAGACGGCCGGTAAGATATACGAATTAATTAAGGGTTAAAGATTGAGAATTGAAGATTGTACTGAGCAGACATTTTTCAATTCTCAATTCTCAATTTTCAGTTCCCTATGACTCCCTTTAAGGCAGACCTGCACATTCACACGGTGCTGTCGCCGTGTGGCGACTTGGAAATGAGTCCCACGGCTATCGTGGAGCGTGCCTTGGCGCGTGGGTTGGACATGATTGCCATTACCGACCACAACACCACCCGGCAGGTCAAGGTGGCGCAAAAAGTGGGGCGCGAAAGAGGTCTGTTCGTGGTGGGCGGTGTGGAGGTGACATCACAGGAGGAGGCACACTGCCTTTCCTATTTCGAGACTGACGAGCAACTCGACGAGTTTCAAGAGTTTCTCGATGCCCATCTCCCACCCATACCCAATGACGAAGACCGTTTCGGCTATCAGCTTATCGTCGACGAAAACGACGAGATTGTAGGCGAAGAGGAGTACCACCTGTTGAACGGTATCGACGTGGACATCGACGGCATATACGAAGAGGTGCATCGCATCGGCGGGCTCTTCGTGCCTGCTCATGTCAACAAAGGCACCACGTCGTTGACCAGTCAGCTGGGCTTCGTCCCGCCCGACCTAAAGGCCGACGGACTAGAGATTAACCGTTTCACCACTCGCGAGGAGATGCTGAAGAAGTTCGCCTACCTCAAACGCTTCAACTTCATCACCGACAGCGATGCCCACTTCATTGACAACATCGGCGATGTCTACAACGTCATCTACATGGAGCACCGCACCTTCGCCGAGTTCCGCATGGCACTCAAAGGCGAAGAGGGCCGCTACATCGACACGATGGCCTTCCGCGAAGCCCCGCTGAAGAAGATACTCTGACTACAAGCCCATATCCGCTTGGGTGCGATACAACGTGTTGCGCCCTACATTGTAGGCGTAGCAAGCCGATGTCATCATTTGTATATTATCCCACGGGAGGCTCATCAGTCCGCTACCCGTCATAGTGGTAACTAGTGCCTGTGTCAGTCCGTTGCTCTCGATAAAGCTGCGCAACGAAGTATAGTCTGAGTTGTTCTCACTCGTTGTGGTACGGCTCGTGGTGGAGGATGGTGAAGGCGCGGTAGAGTTGTTCGACGAAGAAGAGGCGGACCATTTGGTGGTTGAAGGTCATCTGCGAGAGAGACACCTTGTCGTGGGCGGCGGCATAGACCGGCGGGGCGAACCCAAAGGCCCCACCCACCACGAACACTAGATTTCGCACACCGGCATTCATCTGTTTTTGTAGGTATTGCGAAAATCCCACCGAGGTGTTCTCCTTGCCGTGCTCGTCGAGCAGCACTATTCGGTCGGCTCCTTCCAGTCGTTTCAGTATCAATGCCCCCACGCGTTCTTTTATCTCGTCGGGCGTGGCTCCTTTTTGGTCTTTCAGTGCGGGTATGACTTCCAACTCAAAGTTCACATAATGCTTCAGCCGCTTGGCATACACGTCAATGCCCTCTTGAATATAGGGTATGTCGGTCTTGGATACTACTAGCAGGCGTATGTTCATTTCTTGATAATAAGCGTGATGAATGGTGCCAACGGGCGTGCAATGGGGATGTGGAGCAGTAGGTTGGCCAGTCGCGAGACGATGCCTTTCACTCCTTTGCGATGGGTGTTGTAATACCCCAGTCCGACGCTGACAGCGGCATGGTATGGCCCCACAAGTGCCTGGTAGGCCGTTACGGGCAGTATGCGTTCCGTCCAACTGCCCGTGGCTGGATCGCAGGTGTTATAGGCATCTATGTCCTTATTAGGCGTGTGGGTGTCAACGGCGGCGAGTGTGTCGGCATAAGTCAGCCCGCGTGTGTCTGTTGCCCAAATGTCGGCCTCCCAATCCTTCATTTCGGGGAAGTGTTTGAGTATATGCTCTTTGCGCAATTGGAAAAATCCGGGCTGCCCGTTGTGTCCCAGTTCGTCGGCCTGCATGATGCGGTGCAAACGTCTCGCCACCCAAGGGTTGTAGGGTGTGGACCCTGTGGTGAAAAGCATGAAGATGTTTGGGTTCGTGGCATAGATGTCGGCAAAAAAGTCCTCCAGTCTATAGATGTGCTCTATCACATCCATTCCCAGCAGTGCGTCGGGCGTAACACCGTTGTCGTCACACCACTGCCGCAAGACACCTGCATCGCCTAGCAACACCTCGTCCGGGCCGTCGCCCAACTCTTTCGATAGTGCCAACACCGTCTCCACTGCCTGCGGGTTGTAGTCTATATAGATTACCCTGCCGATGCCCATATCCTTGGCTGTCAGGCTGAGAAATCCGTGTCCTCCGCCATAGTCCGCCAGGGTGATGTCCGCAGGGGCTTTGCCTAACGCTTGAATGGTCTGCCTGAGGCTGCGGTGGTAGATGTCCAGATAGTAGTCTATCACTGGCAGCATCCGCTTTATGTATCGGCAGCTGTAGTCGCTGATGGGCAGGCTGTCGTAGTCTATGTTCTTCAATCGTTGGAGCATGGTGGTGTTATTTTTTCAACAGCTTTCGTAGCAATGGGTTGGGGCATCGTGTCAGTTGGTAGTAGGTGGTGGGTTCCGCCCCATATAGGCTGTACGAAAACGCTATATTGGGGTCCATGCTGCCCTCAAAGTCAAAGCTGCGGCAACGGCCCGACAGCCGCTGCAATATCAGCCAAAAGAGCAATGCCGACGTCCCATTGGGGTGCTGCGGGTGCAGTGCCGACAGCAGGGCGTAGCCACAATTGTCGTCGAATGCCACGAAGCGTGCGCCTTGCAATGTCCCGTTTCCGTCGTCAACGCCCAGTAGCACACCCTGTCCCCGTTGCAGGGCAGTGCTGATGATTCTCGTCATAAACGCCTCCGACAGTAGGTCTCGTTGTCCGCGCGACTGCCAATACTCGGTGTGGAAGTGGGCAAACCGCTCAGGCGTGATGTCGTCGACTGCCGTCAGCAACCGTTCTGCACGCCGTATCTGCCGCTGCCGGCGGCTTTTGTCGAAGTGGTCGAATACCTCTTGTGGGTCGGCAATATCCTCGATGCGGTACGTCACGCGCGGCGTGATGGCATATTCCCTCCAATCTGTCAGGTCGCCCAGTCCGGGTGCGAAATTCTGTTGAAACAGCGTCAGGCGCAGGTGGTCCAGATGGGCTCTGAACTGGATGTCGGCATACCGCCGCGTTTCCGCCTCGTCGTGTCTATACCACGGCCCGTTATACTGTGTCAGCTGTGGCTGCACCACATATCGTAGCCCCACTTTCGTCCCTATCAGGTAGGGCAGTGCCCCGATGATGCCGCCGTTGTCGTCGTGGGCAAGGGCCACATCCCAATGCTTGCCGTGGCACACGGCCTCCATCCACCAATATTGCAAAAACAGAGGAATCCGTGACCCCTCTGTTTCGCATAAGGCTCTGTATGTGTCCTTGTTGCTGATAAAGTCGCTATTACGTTATCACGTTATGACGCTTACTGTATCACCACCGTCACACGGTTGTTTGCCAGCCGTCCGCTGTAGGTGTTGTTGTCGCCCACGGGGTCGTCCTCGCCTCGGGCTATCACCTCTATGCGGTTCTCGGCTATGCCACGCTGCATCAAGGCCTTCTTGATTTCCACGGCGCGCTGGCGCGACAGCCCCATGTTGTAGGTCTCCGTGCCCACATTGTCGCAGTAGCCCGTCAGCAGCACCTCCAGCCCGGCCTCTTGTTTCAAGTAGTTGGCCAGATTGTCCAGCTCCGGGATATAGGATTTCTGGATGGTGGCATCGTTGGGGAGAAACTTGATGTCCGCAAATTTCTTGGCATCCTTGGCGGCGCTGGGCAGCAAGTCCACCTTCTTCGAGCTGAAGTCCACTATCAGGCCCACGCGGATGAGGTCGTCCGTGGGTTGCGGGTCGGTGAAGTACGACGCGTCTTTCCAGTAGCGCCAGTCCACCTCGGCCACCTTGTAGCTGATTTTGTTCTTCAGCTCCTTCTCGATAAAGATGTCGCGCAGGTAGTCGAGCGATATCAGGGCCTCCATCTGGGCGTTGGCGGCAATCTCGTCGTGCTGGTCCTGGTCGGTGATGGTGGGGTTGACTGCGAAAATGGCGCAGATGTGCATCGGTATGCGGCCCGCCGTGGTCAGGTAGTCCATCACGGGGTCGAAGGTGCCCCAGTCGCGCTGGTTGTCCTTCAGCCATTTCAGGGGGCGGAAGTCGTTGTAGTTGTAGTTGATGTAGTAGAACGTCTTGCCGTCGAAGGCGGTGAACTTCCACACCGTGTCGTAAGCCGATTCGCGCACCTTGTGTTTGCCGCCCATGTCTATGATGGGTTCGGTCTTCTTGCCCTTCTTGTTCAGTTCGGGCAGTGTCACCTGCTCATACAGGCCGCCCGGCGTGGGGTGCCAGTTGGTGTCCGCCTTGCTGCGGAGCCACAGGCGCTTGTTGTTACCCTCGCGGACAATCTCGGTGGTTTGTTTCTTCTTGCGGTACTGTGCTTGCACACTCGTGGCAGGCACCATGAAGAGTGCTGCCAGACAGATTATTAAGAGACGCTTTTTCATCTTATGGGTTGATAAGGTCTTGGTGTTCTATTTGTTTTTATTGTCGTGATAACGCAGTTTGTGCTGCTTTATTGTGCCGGGGCGTTTTTTTTGCTGTCGGGGGTGTCGGCCGCAGGGTCGGTGACGGTGCCGTTCTCGCATACCAGCAGGCGCGATTGGTACTTGTCTATCATCATGAAGTCATGTGTCGAAATGAGCATTGTGGTGTCTGTCTGCTGGTTGATGTTGACGAGCAGCTGCATGATGTCCGACGAGGTGTTGGGGTCCAAGTTGCCCGTCGGCTCGTCGGCAAGAATGAGGCTGGGATTGTTTATCAGGGCGCGGGCGATGCCTACGCGCTGTTGCTCTCCTTCCGACAGGTGGCGGATTGAGGCCTCGGCCTTGTCGGCAATGCCCACCGCATCGAGGGTTTGCCTGATTTGTCGGTCTATGTCGGCATTTTTCCACCCTGTGGCACGTAGCACAAAGGCCAGGTTGTCGTATACGTTGCGGTCCTTCAGCAGGCGGAAGTTCTGAAACACAATGCCCACCCGGCGGCGCAGCATCGGTATCTGGCGGTGTTTCAAATGTGCTAGGTCGAAGCCGCACACCGTCGCCTCGCCTTGGTCGATGGCCAGGTCGGCATAGAGGGTGCGCAGCAGCGATGTCTTGCCCGCGCCGCTCTTGCCAATGAGGTATACGAACTCCTTGGCGGCAACATCGAGGTTCACATGCGTCAGCAACGGACCTTCGTCATGGCTGATAGTCACATCCTTGAGTGATATTATAGGGGCTTCCATAGATACATTATTTCAAATTGCAAAAGTACTACTTTTTTCTGTAATAATAGGTCTGCTTGCACGATTTTTTTTAACGTTTGCTTGTTGATGGTGCGTCCGCTGCCCCATCGTTGCTGCATAATGCTCTACTACCGTGTCTGTTACCCCTCGCTCGCACCCCTCGTTCGCACCCTTCTGCGCACCCCCGTTCGCTCCCCTTTCTCGCTCCATTCACCCATCTGTCTCCGCTCGGTGTCCGTTCCATCTCCGCTATGGGAATGGGAAAATGATACTTAATCGATTGTTAATCAATCGGATGTTGGAGGAACTTGCCGAGGGGGCGGCAGCGCGCAGGGGGTTGGGCGGGGGGCGGTGCCTAGCGGCGCCAGAAGGCGGGGATGAAGAGGATGATGACGGTGAGGCACTCTAGGCGGCCTAAGACCATGAGGAACGAGCAGATGAGTTTGGCGGCTACGGTGAAGCCGGCATAGCAGCCGAAGCCGCCGCTGAGGCCCAGTCCGGGGCCGTAGCCGGTGATGCAGGCGATGACGGCGCCAATCGACTCGGTGGCGTTGATGCCACTGAGCATCAGCAGCAGGATGCCGATGAAGATGACTATGGCGTAGACCAGGAAGATGACCATGACGTTGGTGATGATGTCGGTGGCGACGGGCTTGTGGTTGAGTCGCACGGGGTTGACGGCGCGGGGGTGGAGGCGGTCGCGCAGTATTTTGCGCACGTTGCGGATGAGTATGAGCACGCGCATCGCCTTCAGCCCGCCCGTGGTGGAGCCCGCCATGCCGCCGCAGAGCGACAGCACGACGAAGAGGTAGGTGATGGGCACCCACCATTGCTGGGTGTCTGCGGCGAGGGAGCCGGTGGTGGTGAGCACGCTGATGGTCTGCACGATGCCGCAGCGGAGCGCGTTGCCCCAGTCGAAGCCCATGTTGAAGCGCAGGGCAAAGACGACAAAGATGGCGGCGACGAGGTAGGTGGTGAGGTAGAAGCCGAGCTGTTCGAGCTTGTGCTGGAGGCGTTCCCAGTGGAAGGTGAAGAAGTTGTAGAGCATGGCGAAGTTGACCCCGCTGAGGAGCATGGCCAGGGCTACGATGTATTGCTGGCTGTTGGTGAGGCGTTCGAGGCTGTTGTTGTAGATGGAGAAGCCGCCCGAGGAGATGTTGGTGAAGGTGACGTTGACGGCATCCCAGACGTGCATGCCGCTCTTCCACAGGGCGAAGACAAAGGCTGCGGTGAGCAGGAGGTAGATGCCAAGGGTCTGCTGCACGGTGGAGGTCATGGTGGTGGTCTGCTTGCCGGTGTTGTCCGCGCCCGAGGCCTCGGCGGTGTAGAGGCTGTGCTTGTTGATGCCCATAGAGGGTACGAGGGCGAGCACCAGCAGCACGATGCCGAAGCCGCCGAACCACTGGGTCATGCTGCGCCACAGCAGGATGGAGGAGGGCAGCCACTCTACGGCGGAGAAGACGGTGGCTCCCGTGGAGGTGATGCCGGAGGTGGACTCGAACAGGGCGTCGGCAAACGAGTGCAGCACGCCCGTGGCGAGGAAGGGGAGGGTGCCGAAGAGCGGCAGCACAAGCCACATGGTCACCACGATGAGGTACGACGCGCGCCGGTCGGAGGGGCGGCGGGCATGGCGGAAACGGGTTTTTAGCAGCAGCCCCACGCTGAAGGTGAAGAGCCCCGAGGCCATGATGGGCGAGGCGGTGCCGTCGGCAAAATGGAATGCGGGGATGAGGCAGCTGAGTATCAGCAGGCCTTCAACCATCAGCAGGGTGCCGAGGAAACGGAGTATGTATCTTAGGTTTTGCGTGGTTTGGGTTTTGTTGGGTGTGTGGGGTTGATGCGGATGGGTTGTTGGGTGTTGTCTAGCCCCGTCGCCAGTAGGCGGGGGAGAGGATGGCAATGAGGGCGAAGAGTTCCAGACGGCCGGCCAGCATGAGCAGGGTGAGTGTCCATTTGGCGAGGCCGGGGAGGAGGGTGTAGTCGAGGTTGCCGCCCAGGTTGTTGATTAGGGGCGAGGGGCCGAGGTTGCTGATGTTGGCGGCGGCCATGCAGATGGCGTCGGGGATAGAGGAGCCGCAGAGCGTCAGCACGAAGGCCCCGCCTACGATGAAGGCGATGTAGAGGAATACGAAGGCGAATATTTTGTTGATATAGTCGCTCTCGACGGGTTCGCCGTTCACTTTGACGCGGAAGACGGCGTTGGGGTGGAGCATGCGGGTGAAGTAGTTGCCCACATATTTGAGCAGTATGATGAGGCGCCGCAGCTTGAGGCCGCCGCCGGTGGAGCCTGCCGAGGCTCCCACGATGATGAGCACGAAGGTGATGGCGCTGACGAGGAACGACCAGTGGGGCGGCTTGGGGATGTAGAAGCCGCTGGTGGACATGGTGGAGGCGATATGGAAGAGGCTGTAGCGGACAGAGAGCAGCCAGTCGTTGCCCACGGTGTGGAAGGCGATGGAGCTGATGAGTACGGAGAGGAAGAAGATGATGAGGTAGGTGTGCAGCTCCTCGTCGCGGCCGGTGTTGCGCCAGCGCAGGGTGAAGAAGCGGTAGAGGATGGCGACGTTGATGCCGCTGAGGAACATGAAGAGGGTGACCACCACCAGCCCGCCGCCACTGAGTATGGCGAGCCCGCCGGTGTGGGTGACGAAGCCGCCGGTGGAGACGGTGCTGAAGGCTAGGCAGAGGGCATTGTCGAGGGGTGTGCGGCAGAGGAGCAGGGCCACAATCATGGCCAGGGTGAGTATGGAGTAGATGGCCCACATGCGGGTGACGCTGCGTGCCAGGCGGGGGTGCAGCTTGCGCTGCTGGGTGCCGGAGAATTCGGCTTCGTAGAGCTGGCTGGCTCCGTTGGTGAGCTTGCGTAGGATTGCCACCACGAAGAGCATCAGCCCCAGGCCGCCAATCCACTGGGTGAAGGCGCGGTAGACTAGCAGCCCTTCGGGCAGCTCTTCGGGGACGGGCACGACCGAGGAGCCTGTGGTGGTGAAGCCGCTGAACGACTCGAAGACGGCATCGGTGAACGAGGCCAGCCCGCCGGTGAAGATGTAGGGGAGCGCGCCGCAGAAGGGTATGACCAGCCATATGATGAGCGTCACCCAGTAGCTCTCGTTCTCTTTCAGTTCGTAGGTGACTCCACGGCCGGGGAAGTTGCGTAGGAAGAGGCCCAGCATCAGTATGATGATGGCCGAGAAGGCGAGGGCAAACTGGGCCCCGTCGCGGGTGTAGAGCGACACGGCGAGGGGCAGGGCCATGCTCAGGGCCATGTAGATGAGCATCATGCCTGTGAGCCGTGCAATCAGACGGAAGTTGAACTGGCGCAGCCCCAACTGCTGGTAGGGGTTGAGCTCGGTGAGGTGGAGTCTGTGGTATTGTGCGGCCAAGGGTGGTGAGGGGTTTAGGGTGGGCTATTCGAAGAGTTTGGCCACCTGCTCCATCACGATGGGCAGGGCGAAGACGACCACCTTGTCCTTGGCCTTGATTTGTGTGTCGCGGGTGGGGAGGATGGTCTCGTTGCCACGGATGATGCCGCCGATGGTGGCCCCGTGGGGCAGGTTGAGTTCGCGTATGGTGTGGCGCGTGGCGGGGGCCCATTTGCCAACGCTGAACTCGATGAGCTCGGCATTGGTGCCGCTGAGCCACTTGCTGCGGACGGCGTCGCCTTTGACGATGAAACGCG